>NZ_VOQX01000001.1:0-188216 GCF_016643525.1 Pantoea sp. Morm
TCTTGCCTTGCGTGGCTGGACGCTCTGGTGGATGTGGCGACGTCACTGGCGACACGACAGCTGGTTCACTGTTTGAATAAGCGAAGCGTAACCTACAGATTATTCTGTATTTTTTTGCGTAATCCTATCTGGCTACTATAATTATCTCAAACGGCGCAATTGAGTAGCGCGTTGTGTGGGTGATTACCTGATTTATCAGGAGATCATCACATCTCACTCAGGATGATGTGGAGGATTATGATGAACAAAGACGAAGCGAGCGGTAACTGGAAGCAGTTTAAAGGAAAAATGAAAGAGAAGTGGGGCAAGCTGACGGATGACGATATGACGGTCATTGAAGGTAAGCGCGATCAGCTTGTCGGTAAAATTCAGGAACGCTACGGCTACGCGAAAGACCAGGCCGAAAGCGAAGTGAAAGACTGGGAAAGTCACAATAAAGATTACCGCTGGTAACCGGAATTAAGGAAGATGCTCCTACCCCGCCGATCACCCGTCGGCAAGGCACAAGGAAGTGCCACTCACCCTTTTCTCACTCTCTTTTTCGTATCAATCTCATGATCGTGATCGCAGCTATCGTGATGATTACACGCTGCGACTTCTGCGCAGTTTTCACACAAACCATGGGCTTCAATAACCGTGTGGCGCAGTGAGAATCCGGCCTGATCGGCCAATCCCGAAATAATCTTTTCTACGCCGTGTGCGTGTTTTTCACTGACTGCCGCACAACCATCACACACCAGCATCACCGAAGTATGCGCAGGCTCATCGAAATGGTGGCAAACCACATAGCTGTTATTTGATTCAACACGATGAATAAAACCCTGCTCCAGCAGAAAATCCAACGCGCGGTAAATGGTCGGCGGTTTAGCCTGCGGCTCGCTGATGCGGAGTTGATCCAGCAGATCGTAAGCACTGATCGAACCATTCTGCTCAGCCATTAAACGCAACACTTCAGCGCGTTGAGTGGTCAGGCGCACGCCGCGGTCAAGGCAAAGGGATTCTGCCTGAGTAAGCAGTTGTGCGGGCGTGAGGTTTGACATAAGTGTTCTCCAGGTTGCAGGCGATGTTATTTTATCACACAAACTTTTACCCTGCTGTGATTGCTTTTTACCCGGTTAAAGACCAGGAAAAATCCTGCTAATCAATAAATTAACTTAACCTTCCTGTTGTGCTGATAAAACTGCTCATTTCAGACCCTCTATGAGATCAGTCATATAGCGTAATTATCACGCTATTTTTGCTTTGCAACTCACCGGGTTAGCGTCTAAGGTTCAAAAGGTCTTAAGTAATATCTGGCATCAATTTAGGCTTTGTTCATTTTTCTGCATAACTAAACAGCAGAATGGTGTGGTTGCATCCAATTCTGCGAACAGCAGTGCTATTTCCTTTTAATTCACAGCAATGATGCGTTAGCCAGGGTTCAGAATAGCGGCTAACTAAACTGTTTCGTTTCTGAGTTATTCAGCGACATTTCAAAGGTGATGGCAGGCTCATGGTGAAGACATTATTCAGGCACAAAAAATTAGCTTATCTTGTTGGTTTGAATGCAGTATTTCTTTCTTCTTCAGCTCTGGCAGCAGGTACATGGTATGACGCGCGTAACGATGCCATGGGTGGCACCGGCGTTGCTTCGTCAACCTGGAGTTCAGCGGTGCTGGCTAACCCGGCATTGATGACCAAAGCCAAACCTGAAGATAACGTCAGCGTCATATTCCCTTCAGCCGGTGTGCAGGTTACCGACAAAGACAAATTAATTAACAAAGTTGATGACATTACCGACAGTGTCGATCGCTATAAACAACTGATTGATGATTTCGACTTTGCTGATTATCTCAGAGGTTACCCGGAGCTTAAGGCTGCGGCAGGGGATATGGCCAATCAGCTTCAAGATTTAAAAGGAAATAAAGCGAACGGTACTGCGGGAGTCGCTTTTGCCGTCACTGTTCCAAACGATACGCTGCCCTTTGCCTTTATTACAAAAGCCTACGGTACAGCACATGTGCGCGCCAATGTGGTTGATAGCGACATCACCTATCTGCGTGGTGTGGCGGATGGGAGCATCACGCCAAGGCCGGGCGATCAGGATAACCTGCGTTCGAGCGGCAATGGCCTTGCGGCGTTAGTCACCGATTATGGCGTCTCCGTTGCACATGAATTTGATGTCGCTGGCCATCCGGTTTCCGTGGGTGTGACGCCAAAGCTGCAAAAAACCTGGCTGTATAACTACACCGCCAGTATTTATAACTTTGATAAAAGTGATATCAACAACAGCCAATACCGCAGTTCCGATACTGGCTTCAACATTGATGCAGGCATCGCGACCGACTTTGGTGAGCATTGGACGTTGGGTGTGACAGGGCAGAACCTGATCTCACGCGACATCGACACCAAAACAGTGGAAGGCTACCGCGATACCTATCAAATCCGTCCGCTGGTCACGTCAGGTCTGGCCTGGAACTACGGCGCGTTCACCCTGGCAGGCGATGTTGATTTGACGCAAACCAAGCGTTTCAAATCGGAAGAAAGCAGCCAATATGCGGGAGTGGGTGCGGAATATCGGGTGCTGGATTGGTTAGCACTGCGCGCGGGTTATCGTGCGGATATGAAATCAAACGATACCAATGTGTTTACCGCAGGTCTGGGCGTTTCACCGTTTAACAATACCGTGCATTTGGATCTCGCTGGTTCAGTGGGTGACGATAATACCTGGGGCGGCATGCTGCAGCTCGGCTTTAACTTCTAAAACTCACAATAACGGGCGGCTGTGTCGCCCGTTATTGCTGTGGTATCATTGCGCAGTTTCTCATCACTCACTAACTCCGGATTTACTGCGTTTCATGACCGATACTTTCTCTTCGCAACGTTTTTCTATCGCTCCGATGCTGGACTGGACCGATCGCCACTGCCGTTATTTTCACCGTAAGCTGAGCGGCGATACGCTGTTGTATACCGAAATGGTGACCACGGGCGCCATTATTCACGGCAAAGGCGATTATCTGGCTTACAGCGAAGAGGAGCATCCGCTGGCGCTGCAGTTGGGCGGCAGCGATCCGGCAGCCCTGGCGCAATGTGCGAAGCTGGCGGAAGCGCGCGGTTACGACGAGATTAACCTTAACGTCGGTTGCCCATCCGATCGCGTGCAGAATGGGCGCTTTGGTGCCTGTCTGATGGCTGACGCCGCGCTGGTCGCCGATTGCATTAAAGCGATGCGCGATGTGGTCAGTATTCCGGTGACGGTGAAAACCCGTATCGGAATTGATGAGCAGGACAGCTACGCATTTCTGTGTGATTTCATTGGTACGGTGGCCAATAAGGGCAACTGCGAGACCTTTATTATCCATGCGCGTAAGGCATGGCTTTCTGGTTTAAGCCCGAAAGAGAACCGTGAGATTCCGCCGCTGGATTATCCGCGTGTCTATCAGCTGAAGCGTGATTTTCCGGCGCTGACCATGGCGATTAACGGCGGCATCAAGACGCTGGAAGAAGCGAAAGCGCATTTGCAGCATATGGATGGTGTGATGATGGGCCGTGAAGCGTATCAGAACCCCGGCATCCTGGCGCAAGTGGATCGTGAACTGTTCGGCCGCGATACGCCGTCTGTCGATCCGGTCGCGGTGGTGCGTGCGATGTACCCTTACATCGAAGCGGAGCTGAGCAAAGGCACCTACCTGGGGCACGTTACACGCCATATGCTGGGCCTGTTCCAGGGCATTCCTGGTGCGCGCCAGTGGCGTCGTCATTTAAGTGAGAATGCCCATAAGCCGGGTGCAGATGTACGGGTGCTGGAAGCGGCACTGGCGCTGGTCGCGGATAAGATTCCACAGGAAGCCTGATTGTAGGTGAGTCGGGAAAGGCAAGAGTGCTTGCCTTTCTCGTCCCTTAAGAGGGGCATCGCTGTAGTTAGTGCGGTTTAAAATGCGCCAATTTTTAGTGTATTTCATCACTACTGAAAACCCTCTCCCAATATAATGTCCTGATTTTCAATGCATTAAGTATCTCTTCACTTTGGCACGCATCTTGTAATGCACTCTGTGTTACTTACACAGGAGAGCCTTCGTGGAAATTTTATTTGTTATCGGCTTTTTTCTGATGCTGTTGCTGACTGGCGTTTCACTGCTGGGTGTTATCGCTGCATTGGTTGTTGCCACCGTTGTGATGTTCCTCGGCGGGTTATTCGCGCTTGTTATCAAGTTGTTACCGTGGCTGGTGTTGGCGGTGGTCGCCGTGTGGCTTTATCGCGCTTTTACGACACCGAGCGGTGAAGTGAAATTGAACAGACTGAAAAGAAAAATCAGTAAGTTAGAGCGGCGTGGTTGGCGCTAAATGCGGGAGCGATCACAGAGTCGGTAATTGCTTAGTACGAATCTGCAATTAAACATATTTTTTACTTATGTTTTCTGTCAGGATGCGTAAAGTAATTCAAAACGAATTCATCGCCGCTGACCCTACACCAGCGCGAACTATAAAAAGAAAGAAAAAAGGGCTTCCTTCGGGAAGCCCTTAACTTTTTAGGGAATCAGCAAGCTAGAGCCCTGCGTGGCACGGCTCTCAAGAACCTGATGCGCGCACACCGCATCGCTCAAAGCAAATTTTTGTTCATCCGGTATCTTCAACTGAATCGCACGACTGGCAATTAACGAGAACAACTCGTTGCTGGCGTTATCCAGTTCCTGACGATTGGTAATGTAACCAAACAGCGAAGGGCGTGTGACAAACAGCGAACCTTTCTTGTTCAGAATCCCAAGATCAACGCCGGTGACGGGGCCCGAGGCATTACCAAAACTCACCATTAAGCCATGACGACGCAGGCTATCGAGAGAAGGTTCCCAGGTATCTTTCCCCACCGAGTCATACACCACCGCGACCTTTTCTCCGTCAGTCAATTCACTGACGCGCTGAGCGATATTCTCTTCGCGATAGTTAATGGTCGCCCAGGCACCGGCATTTTTTGCAATCTGCGCTTTTTCGGCGGAGCCCACGGTACCAATCAGATGCGCGCCCAGCGCTTTAGCCCACTGACAGGCAATCAGTCCCACGCCGCCCGCTGCGGCATGGAACAGGAATATTTCATCGGCTTTCACTTTGTAGGTCTGACGCAGCAAATACTGCACGGTTAAGCCTTTCAAAAACGAGGCTGCACCTTGTTCAAAGCTTATGCTCTCCGGCAGGATCACCAGACGATCTTCCGCCACGTTATGCACTTCGCTATAGGCACCCAGCGCGGCCTGGCAATAGACGACGCGGTCACCGGGCTTAAAGCGCGTTACGCCTGAGCCAACACGCTTCACCACGCCTGCGGCCTCTATGCCCAGCCCGGATGGGAAAGCCGCCACCGGATAGAGCCCGCTGCGCACATAGGTGTCGATATAGTTGATGCCAATCGCCTTGTTTTCGACCTGAACTTCATGTTCGGCGGGATCGGCCAGCTCGAAATCGACCCATTGCAATACCTCCGGGCCACCGTGTTGGTTGAACTGAATACGCTTTGCCATTCTGACTCCTGTGATTGTTCATCCTGGGACGGTATACTTGCGCGTCCCTTTCACGATCGGTAATGCATTCACTATGGCAGGAAATAAACCCACCAACAAATCGAACGAACCCCGCGATCGGCAGCTCGAAGGCGTGAAAATGCCGCCGCACTCTCTCGAAGCGGAGCAGTCGGTGCTCGGTGGGTTGATGCTGGATAACGAACGCTGGGATAACGTCTCCGAGCGCGTGGTCGCGGAAGACTTCTTCAACCGTTCGCACCGCATGATTTTCTCTGAAATGCAGCGCCTGCTGGAAGCCGGTCAGCCCATTGATCTGATCACCCTGTCAGAGTCGCTGGAAACGCGCGGTGAGCTGGAGATGGCGGGCGGCTTTGCCTATCTGGCCGAGCTGGCAAAAAATACCCCAAGTGCGGCGAACCTCGGCGCTTACGCTGACATCGTGCGTGAACGTGCGGTAGTGCGTGAGATGATTTCGGTGGCTAACCAGATCGCTGATGCCGGTTACGATCCGCAGGGCCGCAGCAGCGAAGAGCTGCTGGATTTCGCTGAATCCAACGTCTTTAAAATTGCCGAACAGCGCGCCAATAAGGATGAAGGCCCGCAAAATATCGAGCAGATTCTCGAAGCGACGGTATCGCGCATTGAAGCGCTGGTGTCAACGCCGCACGATGGCGTGACTGGCGTCGATACCGGCTATCAGGATCTCAACAAGAAAACCGCCGGTCTGCAGGGTTCAGATCTGATCATTGTCGCGGCGCGTCCGTCGATGGGTAAAACCACTTTCGCCATGAACCTGTGCGAAAACGCCGCCATGCTGACAGACAAACCGGTGCTGATTTTCAGTCTTGAGATGCCCAGCGAACAGCTGATGATGCGTATGCTGGCCTCGCTGTCGCGCGTTGATCAGACGCGTATCCGTACCGGTCAGCTGGAGGATGAAGACTGGGCGCGCATCTCGGCCACCATGGGCATCCTGTTAGAAAAGAAGAACATGTTCATCGATGACTCGTCCGGCCTGACGCCTACCGAAGTGCGTTCACGCGCGCGCCGCGTGTTCCGTGAAAACGGCGGCCTGAGCATGATCATGATCGACTACCTGCAGCTGATGCGCGTACCGGCGCTCTCTGACAACCGTACGCTGGAGATCGCCGAGATCTCACGCTCGCTTAAAGCGCTGGCGAAAGAGCTTAATGTACCGGTGGTGGCGCTGTCGCAGCTTAACCGCTCGCTGGAGCAGCGCGCCGATAAGCGTCCGGTTAACTCGGATCTGCGTGAATCGGGCTCGATCGAGCAGGATGCGGACCTGATCATGTTCATCTATCGTGACGAGGTATATCACGAAAACAGCGATCTGAAAGGCATCGCCGAGATCATCATCGGTAAACAGCGTAACGGTCCGATCGGCACAGTACGTCTGACGTTCAACGGCCAGTGGTCACGCTTTGATAACTACGCCGGACCGCAATACGACGACGAATAATCGCGCTTCCACAGTTGCATGCACGATTTGTGCATGCATTTCACGTCATCAGAAAATAGTGTTGGACAACCTCGTCAATTATCAGGTTATCTGTAGCAAAGCGAATCCTATAACGCTGTGGACACAGAATGACTCAGGTAGACGATTACGACCTTAAGATACTGACACTACTACAATCTAACGGCCGCCTTACCAACCAGGAACTCAGTGATTTAGTCGGACTTTCGGCGTCGCAATGTTCACGCCGGCGCATTAATCTCGAACAGGCAAATCTCATTCTCGGCTATCACGCACGGCTCTCGCCGGACGCGGTAGGGCTGGGCATGGTCGGCTTGATCGAGGTGCGACTGAAAAATCACACGCCCGATTACGAAGAGAGTTTTCACCGCATGGTGGAGCAGGAAGCGGCGATTGTCGACGCGTTCAAAACCACCGGCGACGCCGACTATCTGTTAAAAGTCGCGGTGGCCGATTTAGCGGCGCTGAGCGCGCTGATCAGTCAGCTCGTCGCTGGCCATCAAAGCGTGGCGCACGTGAAAACCTCGGTGGTACTCAATCGTTTAAAAGAGAACGGTTTGATGATGATCCCCGAGCACAAAGTGCGCCAAAAGAGTGCATGATGTGCCAGTGTGGTGCAGATTTCTGCCATTTTTCGCGTAAAGCGCGCACCAGAAACCGAATTTGTGCATGAATCGATTATTTTACGGCAGATTGATGCACATAAACCTGCAATAAAGCGCCTTAGTTATCAATTGGATAATCGCTGGCACCCATCGGCGGCGACAGGAAGCCGCCGATGTGGTGCGTTTTTTGCAAATGAACGCCATCATTTGCAAAGAGATCGCGCCATGGATAACGCTGTACAATCTTCCCGCATTCCCCACACCCGTACAGAAGATGCGCTGGCTATCGTGCTTGGCACGCTGATGGTGTCGTTTGGCGTCATTATGCTGAAACAGGCGGGCGCGCTGACCGGCGGTACGGCGGGCGTGGCTTTTCTCATTAGCTACCTGTCGCCGCTCTCGTTCGGCAGCGCCTTCTTTCTGATTAACCTGCCGTTTTACTGGCTGGCCATTCGTCGCATGGGCTGGGAATTTACCCTGAAAACCTTCTGTGCGGTGGGGCTGGTATCGCTGTTCACCCATTTGCACCCGCTGTTTATCCATTTTTCTGCGCTAAATCCGTTTTATGCGACATTGTTCGGTAACGTGGTGATGGGGATTGGGTTTATAGTGTTGTTTCGTCACAAAGCCAGCCTCGGTGGTATCAATATTCTGGCGCTCTGGCTGCAGGATCGCTCTGGTCTGCGCGCCGGCAAACTGCAAATGGCGCTGGATACCTGTGTGGTACTGGCCTCGCTTTTTGTGGTATCGCTGCCGATGCTGCTGGCCTCCATCGCCGGCGCGGTGATGCTCAATCTCATCATCGCCATGAATCACCGTCCCGGCCGCTATTTTGTTTGATGACGTCGACCCACACATTTATGAATAATCATGGAGATCTGCACCGTGTTTCAAAACGTTGATGCCTATGCTGGCGATCCGATTCTGTCGCTGATGGAAACCTTCAAACAGGACCCGCGTGACCACAAGGTGAATCTGAGCATCGGCCTCTATTACAACGAAGCCGGCATCATTCCTCAGCTGCAGGCGGTGGCCGCCGCGGAAGAGCGTTTGCAGGCGCAGCCACATCAGGCTTCGCTCTATCTGCCAATGGAAGGATTGGGTCCGTACCGTAACGCCATTGCGCCGCTGCTGTTTGGTAAAGAGCACCCGATGCTGCAGGCGGGGCGCATTGCTTCCATCCAGACGCTGGGCGGATCCGGCGCGCTGAAAGTGGGCGCAGATTTCCTGAAGCGTTACTTCCCGGACGCCAGCGTATGGGTCAGCGATCCGACATGGGAAAACCATGTGGCGATCTTTAACGGTGCCGGTTTTAACGTTAACACCTACCCGTGGTACGACGACGCCACCAACGGCGTGAAGTTCGATGCCTTCATCGCCAAACTGAAAACGCTGCCGAAGCAATCCATCGTGTTGCTGCATCCGTGCTGCCACAACCCGACCGGTGCGGATCTGACCAACGCGCAGTGGGATCAAACCGTTGAGGTCCTGAAAGCGCAGGAGCTGATTCCGTTCCTCGATATCGCCTACCAGGGCTTTGGTGCCGGTATGGAAGAGGACGCTTACGCGATTCGCGTGATTGCCGCGGCGGGCCTGCCGGCGCTCGTGAGCAACTCCTTCTCGAAAATCTTCTCGCTGTACGGTGAGCGCGTTGGCGGGCTGTCGATTGTCTGCGACAGCGCAGAAGAGTCGGCACGCGTGCTGGGTCAGCTGAAAGCGACCGTACGTCGCAACTACTCCAGCCCGCCGAACTTCGGTGCTCAGGTGGTTTCCTGCGTGCTGAACGACGAAGCGCTGCTCAACAACTGGCTGGCGGAGGTGGAAGCGATGCGCCTGCGCATCATCGAAATGCGCCAGGTGCTGGTCAATGTGCTGAACAGTAAACTGCCCGGCAAAAACTTTGATTATCTGCTGAAGCAGCGCGGCATGTTCAGCTACACCGGCCTGAGCGCACAGCAGGTGGACCGCCTGCGCGAAGAGTTCGGCGTGTACCTGATCGCCAGCGGCCGCATGTGTGTCGCCGGTCTCAACAGCCGCAACGTCAATCAGGTGGCTGAGGCGTTTGCTGCCGTAATGTAATTGACGCGATGCCTGTCAGCCGCGCGGCTGGCAGGCATTCGTTCAGCCATCCACGCATTGTCTGTTCCCGCTGTACCTTCTGCCGCCCCCCCCCGCTTTTCCACGCTTCTCTTTGCCAGCCATGCTGGCTGGCGACCGCATTCCGCATGGCTATAACACCTTAACCCCGGGTAATCGGGACGGGTCTTGTGTGTTCCTGTTAGTGAGGGCGCTATTTTTTGCCGGCGCGCTTTGGCGCACTGCCAGAGCGCTCGCCAATCACAATAAGGAACCGCCCATGAGCTATTTCCCTTCCGCACTGAAACCCCTCTGCATTGCCATGACGCTGGCGCTCGCACTGCCTGCTGCGGCCGTTGAGCTGACGCGTGATAACGGCGCGCCGGTCGGCGATAACCAGAATTCACAAACTGCCGGCGCCAATGGCCCGGTGCTGTTACAGGACGTGCAGCTGATTCAAAAGCTGCAGCGCTTTGATCGTGAACGTATTCCGGAACGTGTGGTGCACGCGCGTGGCACCGGCGCGCACGGTGAATTTCGCGCCAGCAAAGATATCAGCGATCTGACTATCGCTGAGGTGTTTAAACCGGGAACGGTGACGCCGGTCTTCGTGCGCTTCTCCAGCGTGGTGCACAGCAAGCATTCGCCGGAAACGCTGCGCGATCCGCGTGGTTTTGCCACCAAATTCTATACCAGCCAGGGCAACTGGGATCTGGTGGGCAACAACCTGCCGGTGTTCTTCATCCGCGATGCGATCAAGTTCCCTGATATGGTGCACGCGTTTAAACCGGATCCGCGCACTAACCTCGATAACGATGCGCGCACCTTCGATTTCTTCTCCCACGTACCGGAAGCCACGCACGCGCTCACCATGCTGTTCTCCAACATGGGCACGCCGGCGACCTATCGCGAAATGGACGGTAACAGCGTGCACGCCTACAAGTTTGTGAACAGCCAGGGCGAAGTGCACTACGTGAAGTTTCACTGGAAAACGTTACAGGGCGAACGCAACCTCGATCCGGCTGAATCGGCAGCGATCCAGGGGCGCAGCTACAGCCACATGACAGAAGATCTGGTGGCGGCGATTAACCGCAAAGCGTTTCCGAAGTGGGATCTTTACATTCAGACCATTAAAGCCAGCGAAGTGGATAAGTTCGATTTCAATCCGCTCGACTCCACCAAAATCTGGCCGAACGTGCCCGAGGTGAAAGTCGGGCAGATGGTGCTGAATCGCAACGTCGACAACTTCTTCCAGCAAACCGAGCAGGTGGCGATGGCCCCGTCCAACCTGGTGCCGGGCATTGAGCCGTCTGAAGATCGCCTGCTGCAGGGCCGCCTGTTCTCCTATGCTGATACCCAGCTGTACCGCGTGGGCACTAACGGCCTTAGCCTGCCGGTGAATGCGCCGCGCGTACCGGTCAGCAACGGCAATCAGGATGGCATGATGGACAGCGGTAATGCTGATGACAAGGGCGTCAATTATCAGCCCAGCCGCATCTATCCGCGTGAAGAGCTGCAAAGCGCGCGTTACAGCCATACGCCGCTTAGCGGCAGTACGCAGCAGGCGATGATCGCCAAACCGCAGAATTTCCGCCAGGCAGGGGAGCTGTATCGTTCCTTTAACGCGAAAGAGCGGGGCGCTCTGATCACCTCGCTCGGTAGCGCGCTGAAAAGCGCCGACGCGCAAAGCCGGCTGGCGATGCTCTCGTTCTTTTATAAGGCCGATAGCGAGTACGGCACGCGTCTGGCGGCGGTAACGCAGGACGATATCACCACGGTAAAAGCGCTGGCTGACAAGCTGAGCGACTGATGTGCCGGCGGCAGAGCAAGCGCTCTGCCGCTTTTTCCCGCTGAAGGGTTTACCTTTCGCCGACATGCTGCACACTTAAGTAAACGGTTTAACCCAGGAATGTGGCATGTGGCAGCAACAAACTCTCACGCTGAGCGCGAAGGCGCGCGGCTTTCATCTGATCACCGACGAAATTGTCGGCCAGCTTAAGGGCTTAACGGACCTGCGCATCGGCCAGCTGCATCTGCTGTTGCAGCACACCTCAGCGTCGCTGACGCTCAATGAAAATTGCGATCCTACGGTGCGCAGCGACATGGAGCAGCACTTTCTGCGGCATGTTCCAGAGGATGCGCCCTACCAGCACGACTATGAAGGCGCTGACGACATGCCGGCGCACATTAAATCGTCACTGCTTGGCGTATCGCTGCTGATCCCGGTCAGCCGCGGCAAACTGCTGCTCGGCACCTGGCAGGGGATCTGGCTGGGCGAACATCGGGTACACGGCGGCGCGCGGCGCATCGTCGCCACCTTACAAGGGGAATAAAACATGAACACGTCGGATTTACTGACCTACTGCATGAGCAAACCGGGCGCTTCACAAAGTTATAAAGATGAGTGGGACGCAACCCAGGTGAAAAGCGATGGCGTGCTGTTTGCCATGGTGCATGACGTTGAAGGGCGACCGGCGTTGTCGCTGAAAACCTCGCCCGCGCTGGCGGAATTATTGCGCGATGAACACCACGATGTGTTTCCCAGTGAACATCTCAATAAGTCGCACTGGAGCACGCTGTGGCTGGATGGATCGCTGAAGGATTCGCAGATTTACTATCTGGTTGATGCATCGTGGCAACAGGCTGACGCCACGCGCGCGGCGGGCGTCAGCCATGATGATGAGACGCGCTGATTAAGCCGCAGACTCTTCACGCAGGGTGTTGATATCAATCACGAAGCGATACTTCACGTCGCTTTTCAGCATGCGCTCGTAGGCGTCGTTGATTTGGTTCATGGCGATCAGCTCGATATCCGAAGTGATGCCGTGCTTGCCGCAGAAATCCAGCATCTCCTGGGTTTCGGCGATACCGCCAATTAGTGAACCGGCAATGCTGCGACGCTTGAGGATCAGGTTAAATACCTGTGGCGCCGGGTGATCGTGCTCCGGCGCGCCGACCAGCGTCATGTTGCCGTCGCGCTTCAGCAGGGCGATAAACGGGTTGAGATCGTGCTGCGCGGCGACGGTATTTAAGATGAAGTCGAAGCTGTTGGCGTGCTGCGCCATCTGGTCAGCATCTTTCGAAATCACCACTTCGTCAGCGCCGAGGCGTTTGCCATCTTCAATTTTTGACGGTGAGGTAGTGAACAGCACCACGTGCGCGCCCATCGCATGCGCGATCTTCACGCCCATATGGCCGAGGCCGCCCAGACCAACGATACCAACTTTTTTGCCGGGACCGACATTCCAGTGACGCAGCGGGGAATAGGTGGTGATACCGGCGCACAGCAGCGGCGCAACGCCCGCCAGATCGAGGTTTTCCGGTACGCGCAGCACAAAGCTTTCATCAACCACCATGCTGGTGGAGTAGCCGCCGTAGGTGATGGCGCCGGTTTCACGATCCTGGCCGTTGTAAGTGCCAACAAAGCCGTTTTCACAGTACTGCTCGAGTCCTTCCTGACAGCTTGGGCAGCTGCGGCAGGAGTCGACCATACAGCCGACGCCGACTAAATCGCCCACTTTATATTTGTGCGTGTGCGCGCCAACGGCGGTGACGCGACCCACGATTTCATGGCCTGGCACCACCGGGAATACGGTGTTGCGCCATTCGTTGCGCGCCTGGTGCAGGTCCGAGTGGCAGACGCCACAGTACAACACTTCAATCTGCACATCATGAGCGCGCAGTTCGCGCGGCTTATAATCGAACGGGGCGAGTTTGGCTTTCGCGTCCTGTGCGGCATAGGCATGCGTAATATTCATGGTGTCTCCAGTCAGATGTGTCGTGAGTATTTTTTGCGAGGGGTCCGTTCAGTGATGACACTGAAGGACAGAGGCGCGTCAGCGGCGCCAAAAGGAACGCAGTAAGAATAGTCAGCGGGACGCGATGCGTATATGCCTGAAGTTGTCTGTTTCTTGCCTGTTTCTGCATTTGCTAAGGCATTCAGACAATAGCACCGGCTGGTAAGCAACCGGAGCGGTGAGCCGTGGCGAGATCAGAAAAAACGCGCCGCAACAGCGGGTGCGGCGCGTTAAACCTACTTTTTCAGCATCGGCTTGAGGAAGCGTGCAGTATGCGATTTTTCGCACTGTGCAACGGTTTCCGGCGTGCCGGCCACCAGAATTTCACCGCCGCCGCTGCCGCCTTCCGGACCGAGATCGACAATCCAGTCAGCGGTTTTGATCACGTCAAGGTTGTGCTCAATCACCACGATGGTATTGCCCTGATCGCGCAGCTGATGCAGTACTTCCAGCAGCTGCTGGATGTCGGCAAAATGCAGGCCGGTGGTCGGTTCATCGAGAATGTACAGCGTCTGACCGGTACCGCGCTTCGACAGCTCACGCGCCAGCTTAACGCGCTGCGCTTCACCGCCGGACAGCGTGGTTGCCGACTGGCCAAGACGAATATACGACAGGCCGACATCAATCAGCGTCTGCAGCTTACGCGCCAGTGCAGGTACCGCATCAAAGAACTCACGCGCCTCTTCGATGGTCATCTCCAGCACTTCGTGAATGCTCTTGCCTTTGTATTTAATCTCCAGCGTTTCGCGGTTATAGCGTTTGCCTTTGCACTGATCGCACGGTACATAAATGTCCGGCAGGAAGTGCATTTCGACCTTGATTACGCCGTCGCCCTGACAGGCTTCACAGCGGCCGCCGCGCACGTTAAAGCTGAAGCGGCCCGGATTGTAGCCGCGCGAACGCGCTTCCGGCACGCCGGCAAACAGTTCACGCACCGGGGTAAAAATCCCGGTGTAAGTGGCCGGGTTTGAGCGCGGCGTCCGGCCGATCGGGCTCTGATCGATGTCGATCACTTTATCGAAGTGCTCCAGCCCGGCGATCTCGCGATACGGCGCAGCTTCACCGCTGGTAGCACCATTCAACTGGCGCTGCGCAATCGGGAACAGCGTATCGTTAATCAGCGTTGATTTGCCGGAACCGGACACGCCGGTGATACAGGTAAACAGCCCAACCGGAACCGTCAGCGTGACATCCTTCAGGTTATTACCGCGTGCGCCGCTCAGTTTCAGTACTTTGGACGGATCGCCTTTCACCCGCTCTGCCGGCACCGCGATTTCACGCTTGCCACTGAGGAACTGACCGGTGAGAGAATCTTCGTGCGCCATGATGGCATGCACATCGCCCTCGGCTACCACCTGGCCGCCGTGCACGCCAGCGCCCGGACCGATATCAATAATATGGTCAGCGGCGCGAATCGCGTCTTCATCATGCTCAACCACGATCACGGTATTACCGAGATCGCGCAGGTGAATCAGCGTCGACAGCAGGCGCTCGTTGTCGCGCTGATGCAGACCGATGGACGGTTCATCCAGTACGTACATGACGCCAACCAGACCGGCACCAATCTGGCTCGCCAGACGAATACGCTGTGCTTCACCGCCGGACAGCGTTTCCGCTGAACGCGACATCGACAGATAATTCAGGCCGACGTTGACCAGGAAGCTCAGACGGTCGCCAATTTCCTTCAGCACTTTCTCGGCGATTTTGGCGCGCTGGCCGCTCAGCTTCAGATTGCGGAAGAAGTCCATGGCGTGGCCGATGCTCATATCCGAGATGGTCGGCAGGTTGGTATCTTCCACGAACACATGGCGCGCTTCACGACGCAGGCGCGTCCCTTCGCAGCTGGCGCAGGCGCGGTTGCTGATAAACTTCGCCAGCTCTTCGCGCACCGCGTTGGATTCCGTCTCTTTGTAGCGGCGCTCCATGTTATGCAGCACGCCTTCGAACGGATGACGACGCACCGAGGTATCGCCGCGATCGTTGATATATTTGAACTCAATGTTCTCTTTGCCGGAGCCGTACAGAATCACTTCGCGCGCTTTCTCGCTCAGGCTATTGAACGGCGCTTCGACATCGAAATCCAGATGTTCCGCCAGCGAGCGCAGCATCTGGAAATAGTAGAAGTTACGGCGATCCCAGCCGCGAATGGCGCCACCGGCCAGCGACAGCTCCGGATTTTGTACCACGCGATCGGGATCGAAATATTGCTGAACGCCGAGGCCGTCACAGGTCGGGCAGGCACCGGCCGGGTTATTGAACGAGAACAGGCGCGGCTCCAGCTCACGCATGCTGTAACCGCACACCGGGCAGGCAAAATTGGCCGAGAACAGCATCTCTTCGGTATCGGGATCGTCCATATCCGCGACGATCGCCGTGCCGCCACTCAGTTCCAGCGTCGTTTCAAAGGATTCGGCCAGACGGGTCGCCAGATCGTCACGCACGCGGAAACGATCGATCACCACCTCAATGGTGTGTTTCTTCTGCAGCTCCAGCTTGGGTGGATCCGACAAATCGCACACTTCGCCATCGATACGTGCGCGGATGTAGCCCTGCGCCGCCAGATTTTCCAGCGTTTTGGTGTGCTCGCCTTTGCGATCTTTTACCACCGGCGCCAGCAGCATCAGGCGCCGCCCCTCTTCCTGCGCCAGGACCTGATCGACCATCTGACTGACAGTTTGTGCCGCCAGCGTGACGTTATGATCCGGACAGCGCGGCTCACCCACGCGGGCAAACAGCAGACGCAGATAGTCATGAATTTCAGTGATGGTGCCGACGGTCGAGCGCGGGTTGTGCGACGTCGATTTCTGCTCAATGGAAATGGCAGGCGACAGCCCCTCAATGTGGTCTACGTCCGGTTTCTCCATTAAGGAAAGAAACTGGCGCGCATAGGCAGAAAGCGATTCAACATAGCGGCGCTGGCCTTCGGCATACAGCGTATCAAACGCCAGCGAAGACTTACCGGAACCCGACAGACCGGTCACTACAATGAGCTTGTCGCGTGGGATGATCAGGTTGATATTCTTCAAATTATGGGTGCGAGCACCGCGGACTTCAATCTTATCCATTCACCTTTCCCGGATTAGGCAACGCTCGCCATGCCTTGCCAGCACGACCAGCAGAAACGCATCATTATGGCACAAAAAATAAACTGAATAAATATCCAGTGTTTTTGCTATCCTGTCACGGTCGAAAAACTGGAATCCCGCTCGAAAGTGGGAAGCGTCATTGTGACGTGATACAATTTTTCGCTTAGACTTTTAGCATTAACTCATCGGGAGACAGCAACATGGCCAGTCGTGGCGTAAACAAAGTGATTCTTGTCGGGAATCTGGGTCAGGATCCGGAAGTGCGCTACATGCCGAATGGTGGCGCGGTAGCCAACATTACGCTGGCCACGTCAGAGAGCTGGCGCGACAAGCAAACCGGTGAAAACAAAGAGATCACCGAGTGGCACCGCGTCGTGCTGTTCGGCAAGCTGGCTGAAGTCGCCGGCGAATATCTGCGTAAAGGTTCGCAGGTCTACATTGAAGGCCAGCTGCGCACCCGTAAATGGCAGGACCAGAGCGGTCAGGACAAATACACCACCGAAGTGGTCGTGAACGTGGGCGGCACCATGCAGATGCTGGGTGGTCGTCAGCAGGGCGGCAACGGCGGTGGCGCACCGATGGGCGGCCAGGGCGGCGGCAACAATAACGGCTGGGGCCAGCCGCAGCAGCCACAGGGTGGGGGCAACCAGTTCAGCGGCGGCGCGCAGCAGCGTCCACAGCAGCAGAGCGCACCGGCGAACAACGAACCACCAATGGATTTCGACGACGATATCCCGTTCTGATTGGCGTACCGATCCACGCATTATCCAGCCCTCGCTTCTGCGAGGGTTTTTTTATGTCCTGATAAGCCGGCGATCAAACATAAACGGTAACGCTTTCACACCCGGCAGATAGTCACTAAATGCAGGATGGAGAGGGTTCAGGATGGCGTTGTTTTCCATCGGGATAATCGTGGAAGGTAGCATCAGCGCGGCACCTTCAGCGGATTGCAGCCAGCCGGTGCCGAGATCCATTGTCGACAGTGGCGCTGGATCATGACGCCAGTCCGGCGGCAAAAATGCTTCAGCAAGATAGGCAACTTCTGCATCCGGGATGTCGATACTGAGTAAGGTGTACTCATCCAGCACCGACTCTCTTCCGATATGGACCAGCACTTCCAGTGCTGCGAGTGACACCGACGTGGCAACATAAACGGTGGGATAGCCTTTATGATTCCAGCGTCCACCATACTGTTTTGCCCCATAACCGGACCAGGCTTCAGCCGCATACTGGCTCTTCGTCAGCCGATAAAAAATCACGAGAAAACACCGTGCTCCAGACGGCCGATCAGATCGAGCACATCCAGCGCACCGCTCTCCGTCGTCAGTAAGGTGATGGGCGCAACATTGCCTAACCCTTTCACCGGCCGGCTCAGCCACTGGGTGGCCTCTTCTTTATTACCAGCAAAAAGCTGAACGGCGGCATCCATCACGCGGACGAAGCGGGCGACACGTTCACTCTCGTCGGGTGACAGACTTTTACCCGTGCTTTTACGACGGGCAATGTTGCGTTCATTAATCCCTGTGACCTTCATGATTTCGGCGCGCGTCATGGCCGACCAGTGACGGATATCATCAATGACGGCCACCGGCAAACCGGCTTCCAGCATACGCGTTAACTCAATACCACGTGGAGGCAGGCCTGCAACCCGCCACAGCGTGTTGTCATTGGCTCCAGGCTGAGGAATATAAGCTCGCATGTGAGAAACTCCATACAGACAAGTGTCATGCTCTATTATTGACACTTGTCAGATTATTTCAATAGCGCAACCCTTAATGCGCGCGCCACTCCCGCAGTAATTCTTCCGTGGTTTTAACCCGCACCGGATTGCCCGGCATGATCAAATCCGCCCACACTTCGTTGTGCTGATTAATAAGCTGCTGCGCCGACACATGTGTGCGATCGGCGGTGGTGTGGGCATCGGCCGCCACGGTGACGTGATAGCCAAGGCTGGCCCCGACTTTGATGGTGGTATCGACGCAATAATCGGTGGCGCAGCCGCAAATGACAAAGCTTTCAATCTGATGCTGTTCAAGCTGCGCCGCGAGCCCGGTTTGCCAGAAGCTGTCGCAGGCGGTTTTGGTGATGTAAAGCGCGCCGGCGGGTTGTTCCAGTTCGGCGACTATTTGCCAGTCTGCGGAGTCAGCGGCTAAATCCGGCCCGCTATGCTGAATAAAAATGACCTGATCGGCGGCGGCCATCAGCTGATTAATGCGCGCGCAGCGTCCGGCGCGGTCGTAACGCGGCGTTGCCAGCACGCCATTTTGCATATCCACTACCATTACCACCCGTTGTGCCATTGTCGCCTCCTTTATAGGTCAGGCCCCAGTGTCGCGCTGAAGGGCCAGGCGCGTAAAGCGATTGGGCTTTGCTTTTTTTGTGCGCGCCGCGCATGCTTACTGCCTGATAGCGTATGGAGGTGTGTGGTGACGGTGGTTCCCGAAGTCTTTCCCTGTGAGCAGGATCGTGCGCAGTTTCAGCACTTTGCTGAGCTGCCGGGCATTGAGCTTTATCAGGCGCACATCTCCCGCTACGCTTTTGAGCCCCATACCCACGAAGCCTTCGGGATTGGCACCATTGAATCCGGCGCGCAGCGCTTTCGTTACCGCGGCACCAATTATGTCGCGCCGGTGCATTCGCTGGTGATGATGAATCCCGATGAACTGCACACCGGTGAATCGGCCTGCGCTGAAGGCTGGCGTTATCGCATGATCTATATCGATCCGGCGGAGATGGATCGGCTGACCGGCGATCGCAACTGGTGGTTCAGCGATGCGCTGCGCACCGATGCGCGCCTGGCGCAACCTTTCTCTCACGCGCTGGCACAGATGTGGCAGGCGCAAAGCGCGCTGGAGCGGCAGGGCGCGCTGCTGGATCTGCTGGAGTGGCTGCGTCCGCTGGCGCAGCAGGGCGTCGCGCGGCCGCGCGAAGGCGCCCACCGCTTTGATGTGGTAAAAGCCTGGCTGCGCGATAACCTGGCAGAGCCGGTGCGGCTGGAAGAGCTGGCGGCGCTGGTATCGCTGTCGCCGTGGCATTTTCTGCGCAGTTTCAAACAACACTTTCACGTCACTCCCCATCAAATGCTGATGGCCTTCCGCCTGTTCGAGGCCAAGCAGCGGCTGGCGCAGGGCGAGAGCGCCGCCAGCGTGGCGGCGGCGGTTGGCCTCACCGACCAGGCGCATCTGACGCGGGCGTTTGCCCATCGCTACGGCATTACGCCGGGACGCTATCAAAAGCAGGTGTTCAGCGGACGTTAACCGCAATCTGCTACAAGCCTTTCACCTTTTCCTGCGCCACACTGTGGCGGATTAAAGATAAAGGAAAGGTGTATGTTTGCAGGAATAGTGTTTGCCCTCGCGGCGGGGCTGATGTGGGGCATGATTTTTGTCGGGCCGCTGCTGATACCCGATTATCCGGGCACGTTGCAATCGGCGGGTCGCTATGTTGCCTTTGGTCTGGTGGTGCTGCCGCTGGCGTGGCTCAGCCGGCGCCGGCTAAAACAGCTGACGCGCCCGGACTGGACGGAGGCGGTGAAGCTGTCGCTGGTGGGCAATCTGCTCTATTACGCCTGCCTTGCCAGCGCGATTCAGCGCACCGGCGCACCGGTCTCCACCATGATCATCGGCACGCTGCCGGTGGTGATAACCGTCACCGCTAATCTCTGTTATGGCCATCTCGAAGGGCGCCTGCCATGGCGCCGGCTGATGCCCGCACTGGTCATCATTGCTGCCGGTCTGGGCTGCGTCAACGCGGCGGAACTGCACGGGCAGGGGCCGGCATTTGATCTCTGGGGCTACCTGAGTGGCCTGCTGCTGGCGGTGCTGGCAGTGGTGTGCTGGACCTGGTATCCGCTGCGCAATGCGCGCTGGCTACGCGAGCATCCTCAGCACAAACCGTCGAGCTGGGCCACCGCGCAGGGGCTGGTGACATTGCCGCTGGCGCTGGTGTTTTATGGGCTGGTGAGCCTGCAGATTCACTGGCAGCAGCCCGATTTCGCTTTGCCGTTCGGCCCGCAGCCGGCGCGCTTTATCTGGCTGATGCTGGCGATTGGTTTGTTCTGCTCATGGCTGGCGGCGCTGTGCTGGAATGCCGCCAGTCAGCGTTTGCCAACGGTAGTGATGGGGCCGCTCATCGTATTCGAAACGCTCTCTGGCCTGCTGTGGACCTTTATTTACCGCCAGAGCTGGCCACCGTTGCTCACCAGCGTCGGTATCGGCTGTCTGATCGTTGGCGTGATCTATGCCATGCGCATTAAACCGCAGCGGCTGACCGCACTTCCTTAACCCTGCCCTGCTGCTGAGTCATCCACTCAGCAGCGCTTTCCTCTGATATTTTAGGAATTTGACCAGCCGATAATCCCGCCTCAGTGACCTGATACTGGCCGCCACGCGCACGCTATATAACCGAGCAGCGCTACGGCTGCCCGGTTTTCATTCTCTTCCGCTATAAAACTCCCTGCCGTCAGCACGGTAAAAGGTCGACTTTAGCTGCCTTTTAGCATTCCGGTGGGATAAAAAAAGCGCATATCGGGCAACAATTCGCCGGTTTGGCGCGTAAAAAACTCTTCGCCAGTCGGATTTTTACCCGGCTGTGGCACTGAAAATCCAGCGTGAGAAGCCACCTTAGCCTTAAGCGTTACCGGCATTGTTAAGAATGATTCCCAACAGCTGCCAGAAAAAAAGATTAAAGATGACGATGGATTTAAGCGCAGTATTTACCGTGGATAACCGTTTTTCGGCTTTATAGTTTAAACATCATAACGTTTTTGAACCGGAGTATTCCTGGTGTGGTTTAAGAGTTAGCCGACTAGCGCTGATCGCCAAAGCGATCATAAACGCAGCGGCCAGATCCAGTTTAAAACTGAGCCAATGTGTGAGCGGTTACACCGTGTTGTTCATTAACGCTTAACAGAATTGTCTGTGATCAGGTCTGATTATTAGTAATCGTGAAGTAATAGACTAAGCACCAATCTCACCGAAATGAGATTGGGCTAAGTCTAAATGGCTTGAAACGCGAGGCTTTTGCTGGTGTGAATCAATTTTACCGCAAAAAAGGAAGTGATTCCGTGATGGCATTCATCAGGAAAAAGTGGTTCGAATTGTTATGTAGCGAATGCCGAATTTAATGATCTTCATCTCTTCTGGTAAGAACAAATCTCAGCATTAAGTCATATAACATCGGCCTCAATGGTATTAGCGATTATCGGAACCGGAAGGGTAATGATAAACGCTACGGCTAATATCCAGTAAACGACAGCTGCGACGGGTACCGATGTCGAAAGTGGTTTGCAGGAAGTTGACCGCCTGACGCTTTTCATTCGTAGTGAAGAAGTTTTTCAGCACGCTTTGCAGCATCTCCTTGTCGGAGCTCAGGGTCTGCAGCTCGCGCGTAAGGTTCTGCAGTTTATCCTCCAACTCCTTGATTTTTCGACCCTCCTCTGAAGAAAGCCCGGAGAACTTCTTCTTCCAGCTATAGAAGGTGGCCTCGGAAATGCCCAGCTCCTCACAAATCTCCCTGACTTTCACTCCCGTTTCAGAAGCTTTAATGGCATTTGTGATTTGCTCTTCGCTATATCGTGACTTTCTCATAAATGCTCTTACCTTTCTTATCAATTAGTGGATGAGAATTACTGTATTAATATCTGGTACTGCAAAAACGGTATTAATGCAGTATTAAAGTGCGCGATTAGAATTGCGAGGGTTAAATTAAGTTATTTAGAATAAATATCATCATGGGATAAATCTTATTTTATTCTTAATGCCATTGAACGCCTTCCTGGTGCTGGGTTTTTGATATAGATTCATTCCATCCCAAATGTAGAAAAATACGACAATCATTGGAAATTCGGCATAGCCTGCTTGCAAAAAACTCAGGATATGCCTGTGAACTTTTGTCCTGAATTCGGGTTGAAATCGTTTACATCCATCGGGCTTCGCACCAGGTTTAATCGGAATTTTCCTGAATTTAATCGCTAAACTCTGACGCGAGTCTCATTTTTCGGACCAGCCTGGTTTGAAGTTATTAAATTGTGTCAGGCCCACTGAGCGCTTGTTAATTCATTTCAAGGACGTTGTACCGAAAAGCAGTTGCTGTACGTAATACTAAGGACCAGTCAATGAAATTGAGCGTAATGTCTAATGCCGCCTGGATGATGTCTGAGAAGATCGTCTCGGTATTCGGCGTCATATTTGTGACCTCCTACGTGGCAAAATCCTTTGGCCCAACGGTGTTTGGCCAAATGGCATTTTCGACCTCGCTGTTCTCCATGGTGCAAACCGTGGCGATTTTTGGTACCGAAACCATCCTGTTCAAGCGCATCAGCAAAAGTGCGCCGAAAGGCCTGCGGTTAATGGCCGTGGCGCGGACCATGCGCCTGGTGCTGCTGTTGCTGACATCAATCCCGGTGTTGATTTGGGTCTGGTACAACATGCAGGAAAACTTCCTTGCGTTTGCACTGGCCTCGTTTATCTCGTCGGTGTTTGTTACCCAGGACACGTTCAGCGTGTATAACAATGCGCGGCTGGCGTCGCGGCTCAATACCATTGCTAACTCGGCCGGCTTGCTGCTGGGCTTTGCCATGAGCTTCACCATCGCCTGGCTGCACCTCAATCCACTGTGGCTCACCGCCTCGATTGTGGCCGTCACGCTGGTGCCGTACGCCATCAAGCGCGTCAATTTCTATCGCGAACATCAGGATCTGGCGCCGCCGCAGGACAAGCGCACCACCTACCTGCGCTACCTGATGTATGCCGGCCTGCCGCTGGCCATCTCCAGCATCTTTATCTCGGTGCAGGTGAAAGCCGCACAGATGTTCCTCGCGGGCATCGCCTCAGCGCGCGACCTTGGCCTGTTCGCCGCCGCGAATACCATTTCGGCTTCCTGGATTTTTATCCCGGTTGCCATCATCACTTCCTGCTTCTCGGAGATTTTCCGCGAGCGTGGAGCAGCCGCGATCAAGCTCACCGCGCGGCTGAACGGCTATGTCATGGGAGTTTCATTGCTGTTATTAGCGGTGATTGCCTTGTACGGCGAAAAAATCATCATCGCTTTATATGGTCACGAGTACACACAGTCCGGAAGTCTCATTACGTTACTGTCGTTAGCAACCTGCTTTTCGGCAATGGGGACCGTCGCTTATCGCTACATGGTGAAAGAGGGCGGGTTTAACTATCTGTTGAAGAAGATCATTTGTCTGATGGTCATCAGCCTGCCGCTGTCGTGGTGGCTGATCCAGGGCTACGGCATCATGGGTGCCGCCTGGAGCGTCTTCATCACGGAGTTACTGTCCCTGACCGTAATGAATTACTTCTTCAAAAACGGCGTCATCCAAAAAATTCAGGTTTCCTCACTCAACTACAAAACCTACAAATGAGGTCAGATATGATCAGGTTGAAAGACGAACTCAGAAGAAGCGTACAGTATTTCATCAAAAAGATGCCCTGGGCTTACCAGGATCGCATCTACTACTTTCACAAATTCCGTAAGCTGCCGAACCTGCGTCAGCCGAAGGTGTTCAACGAGAAAGTGCTGTATCGCAAATTCGTCTACGGCGACTACCAGTGCTATGGCCGCCTGTCGGACAAGTTTTCGGTGCGTGAGTACATTGCCGAAAAGGTGGGCAGTGAGTATCTGATTCCGCTGGTTTATGAGACCAGCGATCCGCACTCACTGCATACGCTGCCGAGCTGGAAGAACACGGTTATCAAGCCGAATCACGGCTCCAACATGGTCGAGATCCTGCTGGAAGAACCGGATGCGCTGAAAAAACAGCAAATTATCAGCGACTGCCAGCGCTGGCTGAAGACCGATTTCGCCAACGAGGCGCGCGAGATTCACTATCGCTATATTAAGCCGCGCATTCTGGTGGAGAAGTACATCGGCGATGGCAAAACCGCGCCGATCGATTACAAGTTTCACATGTTCAACAAGCGCGACGGCAATTTTGAATATGTGCTGCAGGTTATCTACAACCGCTGTAATCCGCTGCTGTCGATGAACTTTTACGTCAACAATCTTAACGAGGCGTATCACAAAATCCGTGATACCGGGCTGGATGTGTCACCGCTGCTGCCACAGCTGCAGCACGCGCTGGCGCTGAGTAAAACGCTGGCCAGCGACTTCGATTATGTGCGTGTGGACTGGTATATCGATGGCGAACAGATCTACTTCGGTGAGCTGACGTTCACGCCAGGCGCCGGGCTGGTCACCGGGTTGGATCGGGGGCTTAATCAGATGATGGGTGATATGTGGATTCAGGATCGTCGCGATACGCAGAGATCGGACGTCACGGTGCCGGAAGTACCACTTCCAGCCGTATTGAAGAAAATTTGAAATCACACAGCAAAATAAAAAACCCCGCTTAGCGGGGTTTTTTATGCGCCGCGTTTACGGCATTGGCCAGTCGGCTGGTGTCTGGCTCATCACCTGAATAAACGCCTCTTTGGTGATGGACATAAAGTTATGCACGTTTTCCATGCTCAGCGTAATGCCGAGCAGACCGGTAACGAACCAGCATGACATCGCTACGCCCACGCCGCCGCACATCAGCGCCATCACGTGGTGGCTGTTCTGACGCAATTTAATTTTCATGGTGCTGGCGAAGAACATCATTACCGCGCTGAGCAGTTCCCAACGCATGACGATCAGACTGGTAGTTAACGTAGCCATCGGCGAAAAACCTCTTGAGATCAGTAATATCCCTGACATTCATCGGACATCACTGGCGGCAGAAAAGGGAGGTCAGGGAAGCCCTTCTGTCGTCTTAATACAGCTTGAATCTGTGACTTGGGTCACATTATATCACTGGATTTGAAAATTTGAACAAAATTTAGACCTGGTATGGCAGGCCAAGAAAGGGCTGGAGGAAGGTGAGGAGGAGGGGAAAGGCGCGCCCGCGTGGGGCGCACTGACTTCAGCGTACCGGGCAGCACTCGCCGGTGGTGCGCTGGGCAAAGCTGTTCATGCCTTCGCTGCAGTCAAAGTTGACCAGACGCGGACGCTGCACCATCGCCTGGCGACGCATGCTGTGACGATAAGCGGTAGGGGTTTGCGAGAACTGACGGCGGAACACGCGCGAAAACGTCTGCTGCGAGTCGTAGCCGTACTGCATCGCAATGTCGAATACCGGACGCTGCGTCTGACGCAAGGCTTCGGCGGCCAGCGTGAGACGGCGTTCACGAATATAACCACCCAGCGTTTGTTTCGTAACTGTACGGAACATACGCTGCAGGTGCCATTTCGAGTAACCCGATTTTGCCGCCACTTCATCAATCGACAATGTTTTATCCAGATTCTGATCGATCCAGTTAGTCAGTGAATGGATGATTTCCTGTTGCATCATAGCCTGTTCCTTCTGCAAGGTTATCGCCTGGTTTGAAATTCGCTGTTTTGCTGGGGTGCGAGTATAATTCCTCAAGTTAACTTGAGGTAAAGGCCCTAAATGAAAAAAGAACGCAATTACCCAAAACCGGTGCTGACGCCGGGCGAAGTGGCGAAACGCAGCGGCGTGGCGGTATCGGCGCTGCACTTCTATGAAAGCAAAGGCTTGATCAGCAGCACGCGCAATGGCGGTAATCAGCGCCGCTACAGCCGTGATGTGCTGCGCCGTGTGGCAATCATCAAAATTGCCCAGCGCATCGGGATTCCGCTGGCGACGGTCAGCGACAGCCTGATGCACGTGCCGGCGAATAAGCGCATGTCGACGCAGGAGTGGGACGCGCTGACGCAGCACTGGCGCGAAGAACTGGATAAACGCATCGAAACCCTGACGCGTCTGCGCAACGATCTTGACGGCTGCATTGGTTGCGGCTGCCTGTCGATGCGCGACTGCCCGCTGCGCAATCCGGGTGACCGTCTGGGGCAGCAGGGCTCCGGAGCGGTCCTGCTCGATCCGCAACAGGACGAGCCGCAGCGTTAATCCGCTATACTAGATGCCAACCCTTAGCAGCAAGGAATCGCGCATGATTACCGTTCACCATCTGGAAAACTCCCGTTCTCATCGGGTGCTGTGGCTGCTGGAAGAGCTGGCGGTGCCGTATCAAATCAAACGCTATCAGCGGGAAAATACCCTGCTGGCGCCGGACGAATTAAAGAAAGTGCATCCGCTGGGTAAATCGCCGGTGATTACCGATGGCAATCGGGTGATCGCCGAATCGGGCGCCATCCTCGAATATCTGCAGCTGAAATACGACAGCGAGCATCTGCTAGCGCTGCATGAGGAAGAGGAGCAAATTCAGGCGCGCTACTGGCTGCACTATGCTGAAGGTTCGCTGATGCCGATGCTGGTGATGAAGCTGGTGTTTGCGCAACTGGGCAAAAAGCCGGTGCCATGGCTGCTGCGCCCGGCCGGCGTGGCGCTGAGTAAAGGCATTCAGAAAGCGTGGCTGAACAAGCAGCTGGCGCTCCACGGGCGCGTGATTGAGCAGCATCTGGGCCAGCAGCGCTTTTTTGCCGGTTCACGCTTCAGCATTGCCGATGTGCAGATGAGTTTTCCGCTGCTGGCGTTGCAGATGCGTGGCGCGCTGGGTGAGATGCCCGCCACGGCGCGCTGGCTGGAGAATATGCAGCAGCGGGCCGCGTGGCAGCGCGCGCTGGAGCAGGGCGGCCCGATTCAGTTCAATAACGGCTGAGGCGCAGCGGTAACGCAACGAAACAAGATGCCGCGACGCGCTGTCGCGGCACCGCAGCAAACCACCTGAAATGCCAGCATTTTTCCTCCATGATTTCCTGCTTCCGCTAGCGTAACGCCAGCCATAATTGCGCCTGAGCTGCGCATTATCCTGCCTGCCAGGTGATTAGCAGTTGAAAACGCCACCCCAAACGCCAGATAATCGTTTGCCTTTTTCCGCGTCACCCCTTTTTGACCTGGAATACGCGGCCACGTAATCGTTTGCCTGCTTTTCTCTCTGAGACATCTTCACCAGGATGATGCGCAAACGCGAGCCGCGCGGTGACCTATATCTTAAAAAACACAGAGGAATAACTATGTCTGGCGAATCACGCCCGGCCAGGGGAAAACTGGACGCCTGGTTCCACATTTCAGCACGCGGCAGCAGCGTGCGGCAGGAAGTGCTGGCTGGCCTCACCACCTTTTTAGCGATGGTCTATTCGGTCATCGTGGTGCCTGGCATGCTCGGTAAAGCGGGCTTCTCACCGACGGCGGTGTTTGTCGCTACCTGTCTGGTGGCCAGCTTTGGCTCCCTCATCATGGGACTGTGGGCCAACCTGCCGATGGCGATTGGTTGTGCCATCTCCCTGACCGCTTTTACCGCGTTCAGCCTGGTACTGGGCCAGCACATTAGCGTGCCGGTGGCGCTGGGCGCGGTCTTCCTGATGGGCCTGCTGTTCACGCTAATTTCCGTGACCGGCATTCGCGCGTGGATTCTGCGTAACCTGCCGATGGGCGTGGCGCACGGCACCGGCGTCGGTATCGGCCTGTTTCTGCTGCTGATTGCCGCCGATGGCATTGGTCTGGTGGTAAAAAACCCGGCGGCAGGCCTGCCGGTGGCGCTTGGTCACTTCACCTCTTTCCCGGTGATCATGGCGCTGATCGGGCTGGCGGCGATTTTTGGTCTGGAAAAACGGCGGGTACCGGGCGGCATTCTGCTGACCATCATTGCGATTTCGCTGCTTGGGCTGATTTTCGACCCGGCGGTAAAGTGGCAGGGGCTGTTTGCCATGCCAAGCCTGCGTGATGCCAGCGGCCAGTCGGCAATGTTTAGCCTGGATATCATGGGTGCGCTGCAGCCGGTGGTGTTACCGAGCGTGCTGGCGCTGGTGATGACCGCGGTGTTTGACGCCACCGGCACCATTCGTGCGGTGGCCGGGCAGGCGAACCTGCTGGATAAAGAGGGCCAGATTATCAATGGCGGTCGCGCGCTGACCACTGACTCTATCAGCAGCCTGTTTGCCGGACTGGTGGGTGCCTCGCCCGCCGCAGTGTATATCGAGTCCGCTGCGGGTACTGCCGCCGGCGGTAAAACCGGCCTGACGGCGATTGTCGTGGGTCTGTTGTTCCTGCTGATTCTGTTTATGTCGCCGCTGGCTTATCTGGTTCCGGCCTATGCCACCGCACCCGCGCTGATGTATGTCGGCCTGCTGATGCTGAGCAACGTGGCCAAAATCGACTTCAATGATTTCGTCGATGCGATGTCTGGCCTGCTGACGGCGGTATTCATCGTACTGACCTGCAACATCGTCACCGGCATCATGCTCGGCTTTGCCGCGCTGGTGATTGGCCGCCTGTTTGCCGGCGAGTGGCGCAAGCTCAACGCTGGCACGGTGGTGATTGCTGTGGCGCTGGTGGCGTTCTACGCGGGCGGCTGGGCTATCTGACCGCAATCCGGGCGTCAGTCCGGATTATTCTCTTTATCGCACACGCCGCACATCGGGTAGCCCCGCCGGGCGGCGTTTTGTTTTACACTTTCCGACGCAACATCGCTTCGATTAATATGATTCGCCTAAGGAAAGCATGGAAATCTTCTTTACTATTCTCATCATGACGCTGGTGGTTTCGCTGTCCGGCGTTGCGGCACGTATCCTGCCGTTTCAGATCCCGCTCCCGCTGGTACAGATCGCGGCCGGCGCGCTGCTGGCCTGGCCAACCTTTGGTCTGCACGTCGATTTTGACCCCGAACTGTTCCTCGTGCTGTTTATTCCGCCGCTGCTGTTTGCCGATGGCTGGAAAACGCCGATCAACGAGTTTCTGCATCACGGCCGTGAAATTATCGGCCTGGCGCTGGTGCTGGTGCTGATTACCGTGGTCGGTATCGGCTACCTGATTTACTGGCTGGTGCCGGGCATTCCGCTGATTCCGGCGTTCGCGCTGGCGGCGGTGCTGTCACCGACCGATGCGGTGGCGCTCTCCGGCATCGTCGGCGAAGGGCGCATCCCGAAAAAGATCATGTCGATTGTCCAGGGCGAGGCGCTGATGAATGACGCGTCGGGCCTGGTGTCACTCAAGTTTGCCGTCGCGGTGGCGATGGGCACCATGGTGTTCACCTGGGGCGGCGCCAGCGTCGAATTCCTTAAAGTGGCGATTGGCGGCCTGGTGGCCGGTGTCGCAGTTTGCTGGCTGTACGGTCGTTCGCTGCGCCTGCTCAGCCGCTGGAGCGGTGACGATCCGGCAACGCAAACCGTACTGCTGCTGCTGCTGCCGTTCGCCTCTTATCTGATTGCTGAACACCTCGGCGTCTCCGGCATTCTGGCGGCGGTCGCGGCCGGTATGACCATCACCCGTTCCGGCATCATCCGTCAGGCACCGCTGGCAATGCGCCTGCGCGCCAACAGCGTATGGCAGATGCTGGAGTTTGTGTTCAACGGCATGGTGTTCCTGATGCTGGGCCTGCAGCTGCCGGACATTCTCTCCACCTCGATTGCTCAGGCGAACGCCGATCCTAACGTCGAGCTGTGGATGCTGTTCGCTGACGTCGGACTGGTCTATGCGGCGCTGATGATCGTGCGCTTCGGCTGGCTGTGGATCATGAAGCGCACCAGCCTGCGCCTGCTGAAGAAGAAGCCGCTGGAGTTTTCCAGCTACTCGCTGCGTGAACTGCTGATCGCCTCTTTTGCCGGCGTGCGCGGTGCTATCACGCTGGCCGGTGTGCTGTCGATTCCGCTGTTCCTCAGCAATGGCGAACCTTTTCCGGCGCGCTACGAACTGGTGTTTATCGCCACCGGCGTGATTCTGTTCTCTCTGTTTGTCGGCGTGATTCTGCTGCCGATTCTGCTGCGCGGCATGGAGAGCCACGACAAAGTGGGACACCGTCGCGAAATCCAGAGCGCGCGTGCTGCGATGGCCGGCGTGGCGATCGAAAGCCTGCACAAAATGGAGCAGCGACTGGAAAACGACGCTGAAGAGAACATCGATCCTGAGCTGCTGAAAGAGGTCAGCCTGCGCGTGATTGGTAATCTGCGTCGTCGCGTCGATGGCAAAGATGATATGGAGCAGGCGCTGTTTGCGGAAAATCTGGAGCGCCGTTTCCGCCTGACCGCGCTGCGCGCCGAGCGTGCCGAGGTTTATCATCTGCGCGCCACCCAGCAGATCTCCAACGAGACCATGCAGCGCCTGCTACGCGATCTCGACCTGCTGGAAGCGTTGCTGATAGAAAAAGAGGAATAGCCGCCGCGTTTTGCTGCTCTCCGATCCCGCGGCCGCCTGACAGACAGGGCGGCCGCTTTGCTACAGCGATAGCCGTGGCGCGTTATCCGGCCAGTGTTCGCGGCAGCAGGCAATCCACGCCTGCGCGCTGCGCGACAGATAACTGCCTTCGCGCCAGATTAGCCCCAGACGCCACTGCAGCTCCGACTCCAGCGGCAGCCACAGCAAGGCCTGTTTATCCAGCCGCTGGCAAATCGGCTCCGGCAGGATCGCCAGCCCCATATCCGCCTGCACCATCGCGGCAAGAAAATCCCACTGCGCGCTGCGCAGCGCGATATCCGGCATCACTCCCTGGCGCTGAAACGCTTTCATCAGCTGGCGGTTAAGCGAAAACTCTTCGTTGAGGATCAGCAGGGGATGCTGAGCCAGCTCGGCCAGCGTCAGGCTGGTGCGGTTGAGCCAGCGCGCGCTGCGCGGCAGCAGCACGCACAGCGGATGGCGCATCAGTTCCAGCGTATTCAGCGGCAGCTCCGCATCAATCGGCAGGGCGGTCAGCGCAATATCCAGCCCGCCGCTCAGCACCGCCTGCTGCACCGTCAGGCCACCAAATTCGGAGATTTTCAGCTGTACGCCGGGATAGCGGCGGCGGAACGCTGAGATCGATCCGGCAATCTGCATGCCGACCATCGGCGGAATGCCCAGCCGCAGCTCACCGGTTTTCAGCTGGTTGATGTCACTGATTTGCGCCTCCAGCTGATGAAACTCCTGCAAAATCGCCAGGCCGCGCTGATACACCGCCTGGCCGCTGTCGGTGAGATGCAGCTTGCGTCCCTCGCGCAGCAGCAGCGTGCAGCCCAGCTCTTCTTCCAGCTGGCGCAGCATTTTGCTGATGGTGGGTTGCGTCACGAACAACTTCTCCGCCGCGCGGGTAAAGCTCTGCTGACGCACCACTTCGGTAAAGTAACGCAGGGCACGCACGTCCATAAACATTCCTTTTTGGCATAGTTTGAATAATTTTAATTCATTTCTTTCACACTCTGGCGCGGATTTATACTGAAACCCTGAATTTTGAGGGGGAAGAGAGAAATGGCGTCCGCGCTTCGTCCGCGCACCACGGATATCCTGCAACGCGTCACGGTGCCGCTGCAGCTGGTGCTGTATATCGCCCTGTTCGTTGCCAGCGGTCAGCTGGTGAGCTGGCTGCATCTGCCGTTACCGGCCAACGTCGTGGGTATGGTGTTGCTGTTACTGTTGATCGTCAGCGGTATCGTGCCGCTGCGCTGGGTTAAAGCCGGGGCCAACTGGCTGCTGGCCGAAATGCTGCTGTTTTTTATTCCGGCGGTGGTGGCGGTGGTGAATTACAGCGACCTGCTGCGCAGTGAAGGCTGGCGCATCTGCGTGGTGATCGCCGTCAGTACGCTGATGGTGCTGGCGGCCACCTCGCTGGTGGTCGATCGCTTATACCGCTTCGAACTGGCGCGCGCGGCGCGTAAGCAGGGCGATCGTGACTGACTTTATCATTAGCCTGTTGTGTCTGGCGCTGACGCTACTGGTTTACTACCTCAATAAACGCCTGTACCGGCGCAGGCCCACACTGCTGCTGATGCCGCTGGTGTTAACGCCGCTGGTGCTGGTGGCGCTGCTGCTGCTGACGCACGTCAGCTGGCAGGATTACATCGCTGAAAGCCACTGGCTGCTGTGGCTGCTGGGGCCGGCGACGCTGGCTTTTGCGGTGCCGGTTTACGAAAACCTGCACATTATCCGCCGCCACTGGCTGTCGCTGAGCGTGGGCGTGATCACCGCCACGCTGGTGGCCGTGTGCAGTTCGGTATGGCTGGCGCGGCTGCTGACGCTACCGGAGAGCATCCAGCGCAGCCTGGCGGTGCGCTCCATCACCACGCCTTTTGCGCTGGCAGCGGCCCAGCCGATTGGCGGCCAACCCGATTTGGTCGCGCTGTTCGTAGTGATTACCGGCGTGTTTGGCATGGCGGTGGGCGACGTGCTGTTTTTACGCATCGCGATTAAGCAGGGCGTGGCGAAAGGCGCCGGCTTTGGCGCCGCCTCGCACGGTGCCGGCACGGCACGCGCTTATCAGCTCGGCCAGCAGGAGGGCGTGGTCTCCAGCCTGGTGATGATGCTCTCCGGCGTGCTCACGGTGTTGCTGGCCCCGCTGCTGGGACAGCTGTTATGGCATGCCTGACGGGCAAATCTGCGCCCGCATCGCCCTGCATGTTATCGGATGCGGTCAGTTTCTGCCCGCTGTAACCCATTTTTACGTAAAGCTTTCCAAATAAAGTTGTGTCACGTCGCCGCGCTGTTTACCCTTTGCGCCGAATTATGTGTCCTTCATGGAGTGGATTGTTATGTTTAAGCAACTTGTTACGGGAAGCGTTTTAGGTCTGGCACTGCTGAGCGGCGGCGCGCAGGCGATTGAGGGCAGTGTTGACGTGGGTGAGCACAGCACCAACCTGAACCTTGGCCTCGGCACCGCTTCACCGGGTCTGTTTCTGAAAGGCAACTGGCTGCGCAGCGATCACGACGGCAGCACCTACGGCCTTGGTATGGGGTATAACCTGGATGTGGGTGATTTCCGCGTGGCACCGACGGCGAAAGCGCTGTTCACCCATCCGGAAGATGGCCGTGATGGCTTCACCGTGGCGCTGGGTGCCGGTGCGCAGTATAACTTCAACAGCATGTGGGGCCTGTACGGCGAATATTACTATGCGCCGGAAGCGTTCTCCGATCGTCTGGACAGCTATAAAGAAGCCTCAGGCGGCCTGAGCTTTACGCCGATTTCGCTGCTGAACCTGCGCGTTGGCTATCAGTACATTGAGCTGAACAACAAAGGCGACCGCAAAGATAACGTGCTGGTCGACGGCCCGTACGTCGGTGCGTCGCTGCGTTTCTGATGACTGGACCAGGTGCGCATGAATGCGCACCCTACGAAATTCTGTTGGGTCGCCATTTATGGCGACCTGGTCAATTACCGCACTACGTTCATGGCGACCTGGTCAATCATCGCACCCTCTCAATCTTAATGCGCTTTCCCCTGCGAAATCCCGACGCCCGTCTGTGAACGGATAAACTGTCCGCGGAATTTCGCCCGCTCCAGCGCCCCCTGCTGGGAATGATCGGTAATGGAAAACAGCCAGGTGCCGACAAACGCGACCAGCATCGAGAACAGCGCCGGATACTCATACGGATAGACTGGCGTTGCGTGTCCCAGTACCTGCACCCAAATGGTCGGGCCGAGAATCATCAGCACCACCGCCGTCAGCAGGCCCAGCCAGCCTCCCACCATGGCGCCGCGCGTGGTCAGTTTTGACCAGTACATCGACAGCAAAATAATCGGGAAGTTACAGCTGGCGGCAATCGAGAACGCCAGGCCGACCATGAAGGCAATGTTCTGTTTCTCAAACAGAATCCCCAGCGCAATCGCCACCACGCCCAGCACCAGCACGGTAATTTTCGACACACGCAGCTCTTCTCGCTCGGTGGCCTGACCTTTGCGGATCACGCTGGCATACAGGTCATGCGACACCGCCGAAGCGCCGGCCAGCGTCAGTCCGGCCACCACCGCCAGAATGGTGGCGAAGGCTACCGCCGAGATAAAGCCGAGGAACAGGCTGCCGCCGACCGCATTGGAGAGATGCACTGCCGCCATGTTAGTGCCGCCAATCAGCGCGCCGCTGGCGTCTTTGAAGGCCGGATTAGCGCCGACCAGCAGAATCGCGCCGAAGCCGATAATAAAGGTCAGGAAGTAGAAGTAGCCCATAAAGCCGGTAGCCCAGAACACGCTTTTGCGTGCTTCCCGCGCATCGGCGACGGTGAAGAAACGCATCAGAATATGCGGCAGGCCGGCGGTGCCAAACATCAGGCCCAGACCGAGCGACAGCGCGGAGATCGGGTCTTTCACCAGACCGCCCGGCTGCATGATCGCGCTTCCTTTCGGATGCACCGCCATCGCCTCGGTAAACAGCCTATTAAAGCTGAAACCGGTGGCTTTCATCACCATGATGGCCATGAAGCTGGCACCAAACAGCAACAGCACCGCTTTGATAATCTGCACCCATGTGGTGGCGAGCATGCCGCCAAACAGCACGTACAACACCATCAGAATGCCGACCAGCACCACCGCGATGTGGTAGTCGAGACCGAACAGCAGCTGGATCAGCTTACCGGCACCCACCATCTGCGCTATCAGATACAGCGCCACCACCACCAGCGAACCGCAGGCGGAAAGGGTGCGGATGGGCTTTTGCTGCAGGCGATAGGACGCCACATCGGCAAAGGTATAACGGCCCAGGTTGCGCAGGCGTTCGGCAATCAGGAACAGAATCATGGGCCAGCCGACGAGGAAGCCGAGCGAGTAGATCAGCCCGTCGTAGCCGGAGGTGTAGACCAGCGCGGAGATACCGAGAAACGAGGCGGCCGACATAAAGTCACCGGCCATCGCCAGGCCATTCTGGAAACCGGTGATGTTGCCGCCGGCGGTGTAGTAATCGCTGCGCGAGCGGGTGCGTTTGGACGCCCAGTAAGTAATGCCGAGCGTGGCTGCCACGAAGACCACGAACATGATGATCGCTTCGTAGTTGGTGGCCTGTTTTTGCACCGCGCCGGTAATGGCATCGGCGGCAAATACGCTGGCTGGTACGATAGCCAGCGAGGCGGAGAGCAGGCGCTTCATGATTTCACCTCGCTGACAATCTGTTTGGTCAGACGATCAAACTCGCCGTTGGCGCGCCAGACATAAACGCCGGTCAGCAGAAACGACACCACAATCAGGCCGACGCCGATGGGGATGCCGCGCGTCACACTAGTGCCGGCGTGCAAGGGCGTGCCGAGCCAGCCGGGCGCGAAGGCAATCAGCAGAATAAAGCCGACGTACAGTACCAGCATGATGAGGCTGAGCAGCAGCGCAAACGACTGACGTTTGTGCACCAGCTCCTGAAAACGCGGATTGCTTTCGATTTGTTGCCAGACGGCTTCCTGTTGGTTCAGGGCTTCGTTCATCACATTTTCTCCAGAGGCAAGGCAGACAGAAAACTCACGGCAACGTGATTTAACTGGCTGAATATTCTAGTTATAAAGGTTGTGCGATGGTGAAAAGCATACGGCGTAAGGATGGAAGAGCGGAGAGCTGCCTGCCGGGGACAGGCTGATACTCTCCGCCGGGTCAATGCCGGTTATGGCATGGTGATCGACTGTTTCTCCTCGAGCAATTTCTCCACCACGCCCGGATCGGCCAGCGTTGAAGTATCGCCAAAGTTGCTGGTATCGCCGGCGGCGATCTTGCGCAGAATACGGCGCATGATTTTGCCGGAGCGGGTTTTTGGCAGCGAATCGGTCCAGTGCAACACGTCTGGCGTGGCAATCGGGCCGATCTCTTTACGCACCCAGTTGCGCACTTCGCTGTACAGCTCTGGCGACGGCTCTTCGCCGTGATTCAGCGTGATATAAGCATAGATCGCCTGGCCTTTAATGCTGTGCGGAATCCCCACCACCGCGGCTTCGGCAATTTTCGGATGTGAGACCAGCGCGGACTCGATCTCCGCCGTACCAAGCCGGTGGCCGGAGACGTTCAGCACGTCATCGACGCGGCCGGTGATCCAGTAATAGCCATCGTCGTCACGGCGCGCGCCGTCGCCACTGAAGTAGCGATTTTTAAACGTCGAGAAGTAGGTTTGCTCAAAGCGATCGTGATCGCCAAACAGCGTGCGTGCCTGGCCGGGCCATGAGTCAACGATCACCAGGTTGCCCTCGGTGGCACCGTCCAGCGTATTACCTTCGTTATCCACCAGCGCCGGCTGGACGCCAAAGAACGGTTTGGTGGCCGAGCCGGCCTTCAGCTCGGTGGCACCGGGCAGCGGCGTAATCATGAAGCCGCCGGTTTCGGTCTGCCACCAGGTATCGACGATCGGGCAACGGCTGTCGCCAATCTTTTTGTAATACCACTCCCAGGCTTCCGGGTTGATGGGCTCGCCGACCGATCCCATGATGCGCAGGCTGCTGCGCTGAGTGCCGGCAATCGCTTTATCACCCTCGGCCATCAGCGCGCGGATAGCGGTTGGCGCGGTGTACAGCAGCGTGACCTTATGTTTATCCACCACTTCCGCCATGCGGCTGGGCTGAGGCCAGTTGGGTACGCCTTCGAACATCAGCGTGGTGGCCCCGCAGGCCAGCGGGCCGTAGATCAGATAGCTGTGCCCGGTAATCCAGCCCACGTCGGCGGTGCACCAGTACACATCATCGTCATGATAATCAAAAACATATTTGAAGGTGGTGGCAGCATACACCAGGTAACCACCGGTGGTGTGCAGCACGCCTTTCGGCTTGCCGGTGGAGCCGGAGGTATAAAGGATAAACAGCGGATGTTCGGCCTCGACCGCTACCGGCTGATGCTGATCGCTGGCTTTCGCCATCAGTTCATGCCACCACAGATCGCGGCCTTCGCGCCAGCCGGTCTCTTTGCCGGTGCGCTGGAACACCACCACGTTTTTCACGCTGGTGACGTTTGGATTGTTCAGCGCATCATCCACGTTTTTCTTCAGCGGAATGCTGCGTCCGGCACGCACGCCTTCGTCAGCGGTAATCACCAGTTTTGCACTGGAATCCACTACGCGTCCGGCCACCGCTTCAGGTGAGAAGCCGCCAAAAATGACCGAGTGCACGGCGCCGATGCGCGCGCAGGCCAGCATGGCGACCGCGGCTTCCGGCACCATCGGCATGTAGATCGCTACCACATCGCCTTTCTTCACGCCAAGGCCGGTCAGCACGTTGGCGAAGCGGCAGACGTCGGCGTGCAGTTCACGGAAAGTCAGGGTTTTGCTCTCGCTGGCGTCATCGCCTTCCCAGATAATCGCCGGGTGATCGCCGCGCGTAGCCAGGTGGCGATCAAGACAGTTGGCGGCAAGGTTCAGCGCACCATCTTCATACCAGCGAATCGAAATATTGCCGGGAGCAAACGAGGTATTTTTCACTTTGCTGTAGGGCGTCATCCAGTCGAGGATTTTGCCCTGTTCGCCCCAAAAGGCCTCAGGATCGTCAACCGACTGTTGATACAGCGCCGCATACTGATCGGCATTTATCAGGGCATTCGCTGCAATGGCAGCGGGTACGGGATGCTTGTGTATTTGGCTCATGGCTGACCTCCTTGAAGATGTTAATCATATGTCAATCAAAGGTTAATTGAAGAGTGAGGCCGGGCTTTGTTTCTGTTTTGCAGTCTGGATCACGACCTTGTGTAAGGCTGAAAAGTCACCCAATTCAATCTGTTTACCGGCGCAGGAAATGAGGCAAAACCACTGGCTGGATCAATAAAATTATGAACCAGCCGGTTAAATAAGCAGCAAACAGACCGGCACGTTTTTTCAGCAATCCTGAATAGCTATGCGGAAAATTATCGAATTAACACTTTTCATAACAGCGAGTTATGACAGGCGCATGTCAGCAGCATTTTATGCTGCCTGGCTGTGCAGGATTTAAGCTATCGCCCCAGGGGTTGCATTTACCGTAGTGAAAATGGTACTTATCTCGGCCCTGTTCAGCAGGTATCAACTCAGGCTGCATCATCGCGCGGGCGCATAATGCCGGCGCAGCGGTAACCGATGCAGTCCATTATAACCCTCTATTTTATCGGGCTTTTGCTCACTTCCCTGTGTGTAATGTCTTCTGCACCTTCGCAGCAGAGCAAAGGGGTTTTAACTGAGGAAATAACGCGTTATGAAAGGTTTTAAACTCACCCTCGCGTGGCAGATTCTGATTGCCCTGATTCTCGGCGTTATCGTCGGAACCGTGCTGCATAATCAGCCAGACGATCGTGAATGGTTAATCACTAACATTCTTACTCCTGCCGGCGACATCTTTATTCATCTGATCAAGATGATTGTGGTGCCGATTGTTATTTCCTCACTGATTGTCGGCATCGCCGGCGTGGGTGATGCGAAAAAGCTCGGGCGGATTGGTGTGAAAACCATCATCTATTTTGAAGTGATTACCACCATTGCCATTGTGGTCGGCATCACGCTGGCCAACGTATTCCAACCCGGCAGCGGCATTGATATGTCAACGCTGGCAACGGTGGACATCTCTAAATACGAAGCCACAACGGAAGCGGTGCAGGGTGCGCCACATGGCCTGGTGACCACCATTCTGTCGCTGATCCCGCAGAATATTTTCGCCTCGCTGGTCAAAGGCGACATGCTGCCGATTATCTTCTTCTCGGTACTGTTTGGCATGGGACTATCGGCGCTGCCGTCGGAGCATCGCGATCCGCTGGTGACTGTATTCCGTTCCATTTCCGAAACCATGTTTAAAGTGACGCACATGATCATGCGCTATGCGCCGGTCGGGGTGTTTGCGCTGATTGCCGTCACCATTGCTAACTTCGGTTTTGCCTCGCTCTACCCGCTGGCCAAGCTGGTGCTGCTGGTGTACGTGGCGATTCTGTTCTTTGCGTTCGTGGTGCTGGGTGCGGTGGCGCGCTTCTGCAAGCTGCGTATTACGACCCTGATGCGCATTCTGAAAGATGAGCTGATTCTGGCGTATTCCACCTCCAGCTCAGAGACCGTGCTGCCGCGCATCATGCAGAAGATGGAAGCCTACGGCGCGCCGAAGGCGATCACCAGCTTCGTGGTGCCAACCGGCTACTCGTTCAATCTGGATGGTTCAACGCTGTATCAGAGCATTGCGGCGATCTTTATCGCCCAGTTGTACGGTATTGACCTGTCGCTGACCGATGAAATCATTCTGGTGCTGACCCTGATGGTGACGTCGAAAGGCATCGCAGGTGTGCCGGGCGTCTCGTTTGTGGTGCTGCTGGCTACGCTGGGCAGCGTCGGTATTCCACTGGAAGGTCTGGCGTTTATCGCCGGCGTCGACCGTATCATGGACATGGCGCGCACCGCGCTCAACGTCATCGGTAACGCGCTGGCGGTGCTGGTTATCGCCCGCTGGGAAAACCAGTTTGATACCAAACAGGCCGCCGCCTACGAGTTGCAGCTGCGCACGCAAAGTGCCAGCTAAGCGACACGCTCTCTGACTGAACCCGCCTTCTGGCGGGTTTTTTATGTTTTGCAGACAAGTCCTGTCGTGATGAGCTACTGAAGAAAGTTTAAATTTATACCCACCATAACCACTCGCATCCGCCGTAGATAATCAAGAAGGCAATTTACATAAGGACTCACCATGAGATTCCCCGTTTATTTGCACAAAACAGAAAACGGCAGCTGGTCAGGTTTCGTACCTGACGTGCAGGGATGTTTTTTTGCGGGCAACACCGTTGACGAGGCGTTAAGCGATGCATTTGGTGCAATCGATGCGCATGTGGAATCGTTAGCGGACGCAGGCAAGGCCATTCCAAAAGCAGCCAGCGTTGAAACCCATATTAATGATGAAGAGTGCCAGGGAGGTTACTGGGCTTTCGTTGAGATTGATCTCAGTCGGTACGAAGGTAAAGCGGTGAAGCTGAACATCACCCTGCCGCAAAACTTACTGACCAAAATCGATAGCCACGTAGAAGCACACCGCGAATACGGCTCCCGTAGCGGCTTTCTCGCCGCGCTGGCACGCAGAGAGCTGGCAAACATCTAGCGCTTCTCCTTAATCCAACCCGCCTTCTGGCGGGTTTTTTTATGCCCGCTGCCGCAAAAGGCAAAAAAATTGACCTGAGCAGGAGGAATTAACAATTCTGTATGATATATATTTTCAAGAATAAATTATTCCTTAAGGGAGCGAACATGAACATCGATCTGAGCCAGATGATCACCGAGGGCCGCAACCCGGCGAGCCAGAACATTGACGAGCTGAACACGGAAGCGATGCTGCGCGTCATTAACGATGAAGACAAAAAGGTGGCGCTGGCGGTGGAAGCTATCGTGCCGCAGATTGCTGAGGTGGTGGATGCCATCACGGCGGCGTTCAGCCAGGGCGGACGTCTGATTTACTGCGGTGCCGGGACCTCTGGCCGCCTCGGTATTCTCGATGCCAGCGAATGCCCGCCCACGTTCGGCACGCCGCGCAGTCAGGTGGTCGGGCTGATCGCCGGCGGCCATACCGCCATTTTACAGGCGGTGGAAAACGCCGAGGACAACCGCGAACAGGGCGCGCAGGATTTAAAAGATATCGACTTTTCGGCACGCGATGTGCTGGTCGGCATTGCTGCCAGCGGCCGCACGCCTTATGTGCTTGGTGCGCTGGCCTGGGCGAAGCAGCAGGGCGCCTTCACCGCCGCGCTGACCTGTAATCCCAACAGCGCCATGTCGCAGGCGGCGGACGTCGCCCTGACGCCGGTGGTGGGGCCGGAAGTGGTCACCGGCTCGTCACGCATGAAAGCCGGCACCGCGCAGAAGCTGGTGCTCAATATGCTGACCACCGGCGCCATGATCCGCAGCGGCAAAGTGTACGGCAACCTGATGGTCGACGTAGAAGCCACCAATCAGAAACTGGTGCAGCGGCAAATCAACATTGTTAAGCAGGCCACCGAATGTGACGATGCCCGCGCGCAGCAGGCGCTGGCAGCGTGCGGCGGCCACTGTAAAACCGCCATTGTGATGATACTGGCAGACCTGAGCGCCGATGAAGCGCAGGCGCTGCTGGCGCAGAACCACGGCTTTATCCGCCAGGCATTACACCACGCAGGAGCGCAATGATGGCGGCGATCACTGAAAGCTTATTGCGCGATATCCTGCAGGCAGTCGGCGGCGCTGGCAACGTGGTGCACTGCGGTAACTGCATGACGCGTCTGCGTCTGACGCTGGCCGATGCCGCGCGGGTCGACAGCGCCCGGCTAAAAACGCTGCCCGGCGTGCTGGGCGTGATTGACAGCGATGCCCAGCTACAGATTGTGCTCGGTCCTGGCAAAGCGCAAACCGCAGCGGAAAAAATGCAGGCGATGCTGAACAGCGCCACGCCAGAGGCGCCGGGCGATCTGCACAGCATCGCCAGCGCGCAGAAGCAGCAGATGAAAGCGAAGCAAACCAGCGCGCTGCACCGTTTTCTCTCCTGCTTTGCCACCATTTTTACCCCGCTGATCCCGGGCTTTATCGGTGCCGGATTACTGCTGGGGTTTGCCACGCTGATTGAGCAGGTGTGCCATCTTAATCAGCCCGGGGAACACGCCCGCTGGCTGCTGGACACCGTGGCTTATATGAAGGTGTTCGGCAAAGGGTTGTTCACCTTCCTCAGCATCTTAATCGGCTATAACGCGCAGAAAGCGTTTGGCGGCACCGGCGTGAACGGTGCGATCATCGCCTCGCTGTTTGTGCTGGGTTATGTCCCGAACGCGACCGTCGGCTATTACAGCGGCATGCAGGATTTCTTCGGCCTGACCATCGATCCGCGCGGCAATATTATTGGCGTGCTGCTGGCGGCGATATTTGGTGCCTGGCTGGAGAAACAGCTGCGCAAAATTATCCCGGATAATCTCGATATGATCCTCACTTCGCTGCTGACGCTGTTAATTACCGGCGCGGTGACGTTCCTGGTGATCATGCCGATTGGCGGCGAGCTGTTTAAAGGCATGTCGTGGCTGTTTATCCACCTGAACAATAACCCGTTCGGCTGTGCCATTCTGGCCGGCTTATTCCTGATTGCGGTGATGTTCGGCATTCATCAGGGCTTTATTCCGGTCTATTTTGCGCTGATGGAAACCCAGGGTTTCAATTCGCTGTTCCCGATACTCGCCATGGCCGGAGCCGGTCAGGTCGGCGCTTCGCTGGCGCTGTGGTGCAAAGCCGACAAGCACTCGCTGCTGCGCAGCCAGATTAAAGGCGCCATCGTGCCGGGTCTGCTGGGCGTCGGTGAGCCGCTCATCTATGGCGTGACGCTGCCGCGTCTTAAACCGTTTATTACCGCCTGCTTCGGCGGTGCGCTGGGCGGCTTCTTTATCGGGCTGGTGGCGTGGCTCGGTCTGCCGGTGGGCATGAACACGGTGTTTGGCCCGTCAGGACTGGTGACGCTGCCGCTGATGACCTCTTCGCAGGGCATCTTTGCCGGTATGGCGGTCTATCTGGTGGGGCTGATCGTGGCGTGGATCGGCGGCTTCGTCTTTACCTGGTGGGGCGGCACCAAAAACGTCGATTTAAGCTAGAAAAGCCCGCACCAGTAGACCGTCAAGAGGTCCGATGTCATTAAATGGATGATTTTGCTGCAATTGTGGGCTGGCTCACAATTGCAGCATTTCGTTAGCGCTGCTTATTATTGAGCGTGAGAATTATCACCCATCCAGACTTTACTGGAGTGGCTGAAGATAAATCACATAATATTAATGCGTTATCACTATAAGCCTTATTTAAACCAGGGTTATAGCCTTTCATTTTCTGCGAAATTCTTATTTCATTCCGATAAATATCTCCGGGCTCGCTTTTGATCTGTGCAGCCATAAAGTCTATATAAGCAACAGCTTTCTCCTGATTTTCACGCATCAGCGGCACCCTCTGTGCCCATAATTAACCACTTGATTCGTTTTGTGAAAATAGAGTTCGCCCATCTGCCCCTTTGTTCTTTTTTTCGCTGTGCTTTCACAGCGTCGCTGATTGCTTGTTACTGGAGGTTGTATGAGATTCACCCGGAATCCCATTGCGTTAGGGATCGTCGCTGCGCAGGCGGTGTTTTATTTCCCCGGCGTAGGGGAAGCGGCAACACTGGGCGCGTATAATCCGCGCGATAACGACCAGCAGAGCGGCGCGCTGATTGTTAACGGCGGCAGCGCAACCTTAACCGGTAATCAGGCGTTTGAGCCGGGGATTGACGGGGCGGTCAACACCACGCTCGGCCAGGTGACCATCGCGGCGGGCGCACAATATCTCAATCAGGCACGTCTCGATCCCGGTCCGCAAAACCTCGCCATCACCGTGCCGGATCCCACTACCGGCGGCAACACCACCTTTCAGGTGTTTGATTCCGCCAGCCTGGTGGCGCAGGCACCGGTTACCGCCAGCACGGTGGTGCCGGATCTGCAAAACGTGAATGACAATCAGTATATCGACGCGCGCATCGCCGACGTCAGCGGCAGCGGCAGTTCGCTGGATGTCAGCATTGGTCAGGCTAACGCCAACAGCAGCGCCAGCACCAACGCCTGGACCATGGCGGCCAAAAACACCACGCTGTTTCAGGTCAGTAACGGCGGCGCCCTCAACTGGAACAACAACAACCGCATCACCTTTAACGGTTCTGCGGCCAACGTTTCCGGCGGCCAGGTGACCGACAGCCTGGCGGTACAAAACCTTGCGACCTATAACGGCAGCTTTAGCGTGCAGACGCTGGACGGCAAAACCACCGCCTTCAACGTCACCAATGCCAGCCAGCTGCAAAGCTACAATAACTGGCTGGTGAGCCAGCTGCAGGCCGGCAATCTCGCGCCGGCCAGCTACCTCAGCGCGTTCAATCAGGCGGTCACTATCACCAACGGCGATATTGTCTATAACGTCAGCGCCACTGCGCCGGATGAAGTGACGCAGCCGATAGGTAGCCGCGTGGTGATCAATGCTGAAGGCGCCGGTTCGCAGGTCACTATCGCCGCCGGTAAAACGCTGGAAGTGGTAGGGGCCAGCGATGGCGCGGTACGCGTGGCCAATGGGGCCAATGCTACCATCGACGGGAAACTGGCGAGCCGCGGCACCGCGCTGGCGCTGGATGGCGCGACGGCTACCAACAGCAGCAGCGGCGTCATCAACGGCGGTTTCCTCAACCGTATTGATGGCACCGGCGTCGGCGCGGCCAGCAACAACGCCACGGCGGTAACGGTGCAAAACGGCGGTGATTTCACTAACAATGGCGTGCTTAACCTCGGTACCACCGGCAGCAATCTGACCAACGGCGTGGCGGGCATCCGCCTTGATGCCAATGCGCAGGCCGCTAACAGCGGCAATATCAACGTGGGCGTCAACGGTTCCAGCGCGCGTGGCACCACTTCCGGCGTGCTGCTCACCAGCGACAGCAGCCGATTTACCAACAACAGCGGCGGCACGATTTACCTCGGGCGAGGCGCGCAGAACAGCCTGAGCGACAACGTGGCGGAGACCGCCCTGAACCAGAGCGGGCTGACCAGCGGCATTGCGCTGCTGGCCAACGGCAGCGCCACCAACGACGGGGCGATTGTGATTGGCCCGCGCGTACAGAACGCCGCCGGGATGTCGGTCAGCGGTGCCAGCAATGCCACGCTGATCAACAGCGGCACCATCGACGTCAACGGCAGCGCTGCGCGCGTGCCGCGCGAGAACGTCGGCATGCTGGTCACTAACAGCAACGGTACGCTGGAGAATCGCGGCACCATCAACCTCAACGGCGTTAACGGCACCGGCCTGAAAGTGCTGGCCACCAGTGGTAACAGCGCCGCCGCCAGCTCCACCGGGACCATCAACGTGGCAGGCGGAGCCGATCCGGCCAGCGGCACGCGCAACTTTGGCGTGTGGGTGGAAGGTCAGGGCAGCGGCACTGCTGCAGCGAACGTGGACGGGCCGATTAACCTCACCGGCAACGGCGCAATTGGCGTGCACGCGCGCGGCAACGCCACGGTTAACGTCACGCAGAATGCCATTCCCCGCTTCAGCACCGGCAGCAATCAAATTGGTTTTTTTGCCTATGGCCCGAATGCGCTGATCAACGTGGACGACAACAACGCCTTTGACGTCACCACCACTAACTCGACGCTCTTCCGCATCGAACAGGGCGCGACGTTTGACGGGACTAATACCACGCTGACCGCCTCCGGCGCGGGTGCGGTGGCGGTGAACGGCACCGGCGGTGGCGGAACATTGGTGAAGACCAATAACGCCACGATCAATGTCAGCGGCACCGGCGCCATCGGCATCAATATCGAGGGCGGTGCGCAGGGCAACATTGACGCGGCGACCACCATTACCCTCAGTGGCAGCAACGCCACGGGCGCGATTGCCGACGGGCAGAAACATACGCTGACCGGTGCCAACAGCCGTGCGCCGGTCGCCAGCACGCGGCTGACCTCCGACGCAGAACTCAATTCGGCGCAGAACGGCATCACCGGCTATCTGGCTCGCAACCGCGCGCAGCTCAGCAACAGCGGCAACATCAACTTCAGCGGGGCCAATACCACCGGCCTGCGCGTGGAGAGCGGGGCGACCGGCAGCAACAGCGGCAACATCAGCATCAGCGACGGCGGCACCGGAATCGCGGTGAACAGCGCGGGCAGCACCTTCGCTACCACCGCCAGCAACAGCGGCAACATCGACGTCAATGGCGGCAGCAATACCCGCCGTTCGCGCGGCGTCAGCGCCAGCGGTAGCCAGGCCGTGGCGAACCTCAACGGCGGTACGCTCACGCTCAACGGCAGTGGTGCCATCGGCGCCGAAGCGCTGGACGGTGCGCTGGTGAATATCGCCGCCGGATCGACGCCGATCTTTAACAATAGCGACCAGATCGCCTATCACGCTGCAGGTAACGGTTCGCGCATTCGCGCCGCCACCAGCGCGCTGGATGTCAGCACGCGTGGTTCGACCGGCTACCGCCTTGACGACGGCGCGGCGCTGAGCTTCAGCACGCCGAACAGCCTGAGCGCCAGCGCCGCCAGCAGCACCGGCGTAATTGTCTCCGGCAGCGGCAGCAGCCTCAACAGCGCCAACCTCAATCTGACCGCCAGCGGCGAGGAGAGCACCGCCGTGCGCGTCGAGGGCGGCGCAGCGGCAACGCTCGACGGCAGCAGCAACATCACGCTCAGCGGCAACAACGCGGTGGGCGTGCTGGTGAATACGCTGCGCAGCGATCTCAGTAATGCGCTGGACGGCAGCGCTGCCGCCACCCGCGTCACCAGCAACGCCCGCATCAGCGGCGCTGGCAACGGTGCCGTTGGCTTTGACCTGACCAACGGCGCGGCGCTGGAGAACAATGGCGCACTGACGCTGACCGGCAGCAACAGCATCGGCATGCGCTCGCGCGCCGGCAGCACGCTGACCAACAATGGCGTGGTTAACATCAGCAGCGGCACCGGGTTAGATGTCGGCGGCAACGGCACCACGCTGGCACAGGGCGGCAGCATTAATGTTGATAACGGCGTGGCCGGCGTGCGCATCAGCGACGGCGCACAGCTGGCGCTGACCGGCAGCGATACGCTGATCACCACGCGCGGCACGGCGCATGGCATTTTGCTCGACAGCGGCGCGGCGGCGCTCAGCGCGCGCGACGCCACCATCAACGTACTGGGCAGCGGCAACGGCATCGAAAACCGCGCGGAGCTGGACAACGTGAGCCTGAGCAACCTGACGCTTAACGTTGGCGATGGCAACGGCATCCGCACTGCCGTCGCGTTCGATCCCGCCTCCACCGTGACCACCAATGTATCCGGCAGCGGTAACGGCCTGACTGTCGCCAACGCCGATGGATCGACCACCGGCGGCGATCTGACGCTGGGTTCGGGTTACGTTTTCAATGTCACCGGCGCCGGCGGCACCGGGATTCGCGCCAACACCACAGGAAATATCGTCACCGCCGCCAGCGTTAATATCACTAATGCGGCAGGCGGTTCGGCGCTGGTCTCCAGCACCGCCGGCACCATCGTCAACCGCGGCACACTCCGCTCCAGCAGCCTGACGGCACCGGTGGTCGATCTGCGCGGCGGCAAAACGGTATTCGAGAACCTTGGCACAATCGTAACCGCCACGGCGCAAAGCGTGGCGGTGGCGGGCAGTAACGCCGACGATGTGATTTTGCTGACCCAGGGTGACGTGCTGGGCGACATCAATCCTGGCGGCGGCAGCGACACGTTCCGCTGGACCGGCGGCACGCTCAACGGCAGCCTGACCATGGGCGCAGACAACAACAATATCGCCGACGTCAGCGGCGTCGATCTCAGCACTACTTACCATCTCACCAGCGGCAACGGCACCGGTAACAGCCTGACCTTTGACCAGATTACGGCGCGCGGCGGCAGCTTCAGCGCCGATGACCTGAGCAAAGGCGTTAACCTCGGCAGCGGCTGGAGCATCATTAACTTCGCGGATAGCCGCTGGACGCTGACCGACAATCTGCAGCTGGCGCACAGCACCATCAACATTGATGGGCGCTCGACGCTGTATGCCGGTGACAACGTGCATCCCACGCTGGCGGGCGGCACAGCGGATTCGCTGCAGGTGAATAACAGCGGCACGCTGGATCTCACCAATGGCGGCGGTTCGCCGGGCAATACGCTGGACATCAACGGCTCGCTGGCGTCGCTGGGCGGTCAGGCGGATCTGGTGACGCGCCTGAATGACGGCGGCGCGCTGAGCAACCAGTTCACCGACCACATCAACGTCAGCGGTAACGCCAGCGGCACCACGCTGCTCAACGTCAGGCTTGATGCGGCAAGCAGCGCGGCGCTCACCGATCGCAACCGCAACGGCGGCATTGAGGGCAACGAAGGCATTTCGCTGGCGCAGGTGGGCGGCAACGCTGGCCAGAACAGCTTTGCGCTCAGGGATGGGTATCTCGGTGCCGGACCGTGGCAGTACCGGCTGTACAGCTTCGCGCCGGGCAGCAGCGATCCGGCGCAGCGCCTGCTGAGCGGCAGCGGCAACAATTACTGGGACTACCGGCTGGCAAACTACTACGTGTGCGAGGACAGCGACAGCTGCCAGCCGGCGCTGGTGACCAGCGGATTTGGTACGCCACAGCGCTACGATGCGCGTCCGGCGGTGGTGCCGCAGGTGCCCTCGTACATTTCGGCACCGGTTGGCCTCGCCTATTACACCGCCGCGATTATTGATGACCTGCACAAGCGTCTCGGCGAACTGCGTCACGAGCAGACGCGCCCGGCGGGTAACGGCGGTGAGATGTTCCTGCGCTACATCGGCTCAAACCTGAAATACAAAAGCGACCGCAGCTTTAGCGATTACGGCTACGGGTTTGATCTCGATTACAGCGCGGTGCAGCTTGGCGGCAACCTGCTGCGTCTCGACGGTGAGCAGGACAGCCTGCGCGGCGGCGTGGCCTACACGCGCGGCAATACGCGCATCCGTCCGCAGGCGGCAGACGGTTACAGCAGCACCAGCTTCGATAGCGACAGCCTGGCGCTGTACGGCACCTGGCAGCGCCAGAGCGGCTTTTACCTTGACGGCGTGCTGTCGTTTGACTGGCATCGTGGTGAAACCGACATTGCGCGCCAGCAGCGCGAGGCAAAGCTGAAGGGCCACGGCTGGACCGCCTCGCTGGAGAGCGGTTATCCGTTTGAACTCGGCGAGGGCTACAAGCTGGAGCCGCAGGCGCAGCTGATGTACCTGAAACTGAACATGAATGATTTCACGGACGAGGACAATAACCAGGTGCGCTATGGCGATTATCACCAGACGATTGGCCGTCTCGGCGCGCGTCTCGACCGCAGCTGGACCGATGACAGCAACCGCCAGTACACGCCTTATCTGCGCGCGAATTATTACAAAGGCTGGGGCGGTACGGCGCAGGCGTCGGTGTCGGCAGCCGATAACCCGGCGCTCGGCGCCAGCTTCAGCAGCGGTAATTTTGGCCAGATGTGGGAAGTGGGTGCCGGCGGCACGGTGACGCTGCAGCAGGATGTGTCGCTGTACGCCGAAGCGGATTACCGCAAGGAGATCGACGGCAACGGCGCCAGAGGCTGGCGTTACAACCTCGGCGTGCGCTGGCAGTTCTGACAGTACGTGCACATGACGCGGTCGCCGTGAACGGTGTAATGCCGACCGGTCAGGGCAGCCGCAAATCGCACAAAATTTGTAGCGGCGCGATTTATCGCGCAATAAATTGCGCCGCTACCAAATGTGCAACGATTGTCGAACAGTTTGAGGTTCAACTGACAAACTTATCATACTCAGCCAAAGCTCGATCTCATTTACCCTAAATGATTTTTTATCGATCCCGCCCGCGGCCAGAACTGTGAAGCGCCGCGCACTCCGGCTTTATTAAGAACAAAAATTAAATAGCCGCGCTAAAGCCAGGCCATTGTGCTGCCGAAAAGGTAAAAAAGTATTATCGATTTCTCTTCAGCCTGCGTTTTGCAAGGACTCACACATGCGTAATAACCAGCCCATCACCCAGCGTGAATTCGTCTTCGACGATCGCGCCACGCTGATGTCGACCACCGATCTCAACAGCCACATCACCTACGCCAACGACGCCTTTATTGAGGTCAGCGGATTCAGCCCGGAAGAGGTCAACGGCCAGCCGCACAACATGGTGCGTCATCCGGATATGCCGCCGGAAGCGTTCGCCGATATGTGGAGCACGCTGAAGCAGGGCGAACCCTGGACCGCGCTGGTCAAGAACCGGCGCAAGAATGGCGATCACTACTGGGTGCGCGCCAATGCTATTCCGGTGGTGCGCGAGGGCAAGCTGCAGGGCTATATGTCGGTACGCACCAAACCGTCGGCGGAGGAGGTCCGTCAGTGCGAGGCGCTGTACCGTGATTTTCGTGAAGGGCGTGCCAAAGGGCGTCGCTTCCATAAAGGGCTGATTGTCGGCAGCGGCTGGCGGCGACTGACCTCAGTGCTGAAAACGCTGCCGCTGCGCTGGCGCATCCGCAGTACGCTGATCGCGCTGCTGCCGTTGTCGGTGCTGAGCGTCTGGCTGCTGGGCATGGCACCGCTGGCGATCGGCTGCTTCAGCGGCGGCATGGCCGGGCTGCTGCTGCTGGCCAGCCTGTGGCTGGAGCAGCAGATTTCGCGCCCGATGGAGCGCATGTGCCGCCAGGCGCTGAGCGTGGCCACCGGCGCCAGCCACAAAGTCGAGCACATCGATCGGGTGGATGAGATCGGCATGACGCAGCGCGCCATCGGCCAGCTGGGCCTGATGTTCCGCTGGCTGGTGGATGACGTCAGCGGCCAGGCGATCAATGTCCTGAGCGCCAGCGACGCCATCGCGCGCAGCAATGATGAACTGAGCCGTCGCACCGAGCAGGCGGCGGCGAACGTGCAGCAAACGGCGGCGACCATGAACGAAATGACCGCCACGGTCAAAAGCAACACGGAAACCGCCAGCGAAGTGAATACGCTGTCGGCCAGCACCAGCGCAGCGGCGATCAAAGGCGGTGAAGTGATGCAGGAGATGGTCGGCATGATGGCGGAAATTGCCGACAGCTCGAAGCGTATCGCCAACATCACCAGCGTGATCGACGGCATCGCTTTCCAGACCAATATTCTGGCGCTGAACGCGGCGGTGGAAGCGGCACGTGCCGGTGAGCAGGGTAAAGGCTTTGCGGTGGTAGCGGGCGAGGTGCGCAATCTGGCACAGCGCAGCGCCAAAGCCGCCAGCGAGATCAAAAACCTGGTGGAAACCAGCGCCGGCCGTGTGCAGTCGGGCAGCGATCACGCCGATGCGGCCGGCCACACGATGCAGGCGATTGTCGATCAGGTGCAGAATGTCACCGCCCTGATCGCGCAAATCAGCGCGGCGACGGCCGAACAATCCATCGCGCTGAGCGAAGTCAGTAGCGCGGTGGAGGATCTCGACGACATCACCCATCAGAACGCGGCGCGCGTGGCGGAAGGCGCAGAAGCCTCCGGCCGAATGGCGCATCAGGCCAACCGGCTGGTTGAAGCGATCAGCGTGTTTCGCTAAGTTTCACGACGCTTCACGTCCGGCGCGCAGTGCGCCGGGCGGTGTGCCGACAATGCGTTTGAAGGCGCGACTGAAGGCGGCCAGTGAACCGTAACCGAGGTGGAACGCCACGCTCTCCACCGCTTCGCCATCGTTAACTATGCGCTCCACTGCCAGACGCATGCGCAGTTCGGTGAGGTAGCGCAGCGGCGTCATGCCGGTGGCGTTTTGAAAGCGCGCGGCAAACACCGAGCGTGAGCTGCCGGATTCGCGCGCCAGCCGCTCCACCGTCCAGTTTTCGCCGGGCGCGCGGTGCATGGCCGCCATCGCCAGGCTGAGGCGCGGATCGCGCAGAGCCTGCACCAGCCCGCTGCCCTGGCCACAGCCATTCTCCACCCAGCCCCGCACAATTTGCGCCGCCACCACATCGGCCAGCCGCGACAAAATGCCGGCAAAGCCCGCTTTGCGCTGACGCGTTTCACGCTCCATGGCATCCAGAATCGGCTGGATTTCCGGGTATTGCGCCAGCAGTGTGCTGACCAGCATCACATCCGGCATGGTGTGCACCAGCGGCTGCATGCCGCCCAGCTCAAACGCCATGCAGGCGCTGAATAAAATCACATCGCTGTCGTCCGGGCAGGCATCCGCGTCCGGCGCATCGTTAATCGCGCACACGCTGTCACAGATGGGTTTGCTGTTAAAGGTAGCGATCGGCACGCACACCGCATCTTCGCCGGAGATTAGCGCGTGCGGCTTACCGTGCGGAATCAGCAGTGCATCGCCCGCCTGCAGCGGATAGACGGTGCCGGAAGCGGAGCGAATCAGCAGCGAGCCGCGGCCAACAAAATGCAGCTGTGCCTTGCCCGGCGCGTCATCATATTGCAGGCCAAACGGCGCATGCAGCGCGATGCGCTGATATTTGACGCCGTACAGGCGCATGCCCATCAGCAGTTCGCTGGTCAAATCTTCATAGCGGCTCATACAATCCAGACGAATTATCAAAAAACAAAGTTTCTGTATCATAGATCGTCTTGCGTCGTCTCTCTATGCTTACAGCCTGATATTTTGTGATGGGGATCGCAGATGAGTCTGGATACTGAAGTAGTGGAAACAAGCATTGCGGTAGAGAAACCCGCATGGGGCGCGGTGTTCGCCATGGCGTTTGGCGTCTTCGGCCTGATCACCGCAGAATTTCTGCCGGTGAGCTTGCTGACACCAATTGCCGACTCGCTGCGCGTCAGCGAAGGGCAGGCGGGCCAGACGGTCACGGTTACCGCGCTGGTGGCGCTGCTGACCAGCCTGGTGATTGGTAACGTCACGCGCCGCCTCGACCGCCGCCTGGTGATGCTGGCGTTCACGTTGCTGCTCATCGCCTCGGCGCTACTGGTGGCGTTTGCCGAAAATCTGCCGATGATTTTACTGGCGCGCGTGCTGCTCGGCATGGCGATTGGCGGCTTCTGGACGCTGTCGACCGCCATTACCATGCGGCTGGTGCCCGCCGATCAGGTGCCGCGCGCGCTGTCGATTGTGTTCAGCGGTATTTCGCTGGCCACCATCATTGCCGCGCCGCTGGGCAGCTATCTTGGCGGGCTGATTGGCTGGCGTAACATCTTCCTGCTGACCGGTGTTTTGGGCGTGCTGGCGCTGTTCTGGCAGTTCTTCACCCTGCCATCGATGCCGCCGGAGAACAAAGCGCGCAGCGGCGGCGTGCTGGACCTGCTGCGTCAGAGCGTGATGCGCTGGGGCATGCTGGCGGTGATCATGATGTTTACCGGCCATTTCGCCTTCTTTACCTATCTGCGTCCGTTCCTGGAAACCAGCGCGCAGCTGAGTGTGAATCAGCTGTCGCTGGTGCTGCTGGCGTTCGGCGTGGCGAACTTCTTCGGCACCTCGCTGGCCGCGTGGCTGGTGACGCGCAGCGTGTCGCTGACGCTGACCGGCATGGCGCTGGTGATGAGCGTGACGGCGGTGCTGCTGGTGAGCTTTGGCCACGTCTCCTGGCTGGTGGCGAGCGGCGTCGCGCTGTGGGGGCTGGCGTTTGGTTCAATGCCGACTGGCTGGTCAACCTGGCTGTCGCGCGCGGTGCCGGACGACGCCGAATCGGGCGGCGGTCTGCTGGTGGCCACTATTCAGCTGGCGATTACCGCCGGTGCGGCAGCCGGTGGCTGGATGTTCGATCTGCAGGGCGCGGGCGGCGTATTCCTTGCCAGCGGCGTGCTGATGCTGCTGGCCGCCATCACCATCTTTACCCGCGTGCGGCATCACGGTTAAATCCGTTTACCGCCATCAGACGCGCCGCGACACGCTTCAGGGTGTGTCGCGGCGCCGCTTTTGCCGCGTATGCCTGGTCTCACCAATCACAGCAATAAATCCTGCCTTTTAATCAAATCGTGGTTTTTTAACCCTTTGCGCACAGGTTGCGCTAAACGTGCTTTTTATAGTCAAAATATTCGAAAGACTTAGGCAAATCTCTGCGCTTTTTTTTGATCGGTTGCCGGCCTACTATATCTCTCATCAAGGCGATGTCGCCTTATTCAATCAAACATCATTAAGGACATGACCATGAAAACCATCAAAACTTTTGCTGCTGTTATTGCTCTCTCTGTTCTGCCATTTGCCAGCTTCGCGCAAAGCGTGACCGCTACCGCCTCTACGCTTGACGGTGCTGAAGCGCAAATCGCTGCTAAAGCGCAGGAACTTGGTGCTTCCTACAAAGTGACTGAAGCCAACTTCAACAACGGCGTTCACATGACCGCAGAACTGACCCAATAAGTTTGCCTTACCCTCTGTGCTGACAGGGTGCCTTCGGGCGCCCTGGCGGCGTTGCTAACGCCATAAAATCCTGTCCCTTTTCCGCATAAATGATTATTATTCGCAAAAACTAACATCCTTATCGGCTCGCCTCGGGCTGAATTTCCTATTGGTTGCAATGTCGGGCTTTCATTTCACTGCCGCACGGCGGTGGTTTTGCTATGGAGAAGTTATGAAAGCGAATAAAACAATGCAGTGGGCGCTGCGTCCGCTACTGGTGGCCACGGCGCTGCTGTCCTGCAGTGCGCTGCAGGCGGCGGAAACGCAGCCGCTCAATCAGCCGATCGCCAAAGGCGCCTACGAACTGGCCTTCAGCAACAGCGACAACGCGCTGTTCCTCGCCACGGCGCAAAACGCCGGCAATCCGCAGGGCGGTACCGTGTACCGTCTCGATCCGCAGAATCTGGCGGTGAAACAAACCATCAGCACTGAGCTGAAGACCTTTGGCGCCGCCATCAATCAGCACACCAACGTGCTGTACTTTGGCAACACGGTCAACGGCGCGCTGACGGCAGTGGATGCCAGCAGCGGTAAGGTGATCAACACGCTGGTGCTGGATGGCCGCAAGCGCGGTGACACGGTTCGTCCGCTGCAGCCGCGTGAACTGGTCGCGGATGCGCTAACCAATCGCGTGTACATCACCGGTCTCGGCGCGCAAAGCGTGGTGTGGGTGGTGGATGGCAAAACACTCCAGCTCATCAGCACTATCCCGAATACCGGCAAAATGGGCACCGGGCTGGCACTGGATGCCGCCGCGCAGAAACTGTATGTCACCAATGCCGATGGCGAGCTGGTCACCATCAATACCCGCCTGAACGCGATTGAAAAGCGCCAGAAAATTGACGGTGATAAAGAGCACTTTTTCCTGAACATTGCGCTGGATAGCAAAGGCCACCGCGCTTTCCTCAGCGATGCGAAGCAGCCGCAGGTACTGGTGCTGGATACCCGCACGCAGCAGGTGATTCAGCGTATTGAGGTACCGGAATCGCTGGCGGTGCTGTTCAATGCTGACCGTGACGAGTTGTATGTCTCGCACCGTAAAGCCGGTGAGATCAGCATCATCGATGCCAGCAGCTATAAAGTGAAACGCACGGTGAAAGCGCCGGGCCTGCCGAACAGCCTGGCGCTCTCCGCCGATGGCAACACGCTGTTCGTCAGCATCAAGCAGCCGGGCTCACGCAAGGAACCGCCAAAAAACCCGGACAGCGTGTTACGCATCGCGCTGTAGGGCGTAATTATCCGAAACTCAGGGGCGACGTGTGTCGCCCTTTGCATTTCCGGCCTTGATCCCCCCTTTCCCGCCCGGCTTACGCTACCTTTAGGACGACAACACCTAAGGGGAGAGTGCAATGAGCCAGTTTTTTATGCATGAAAAAAACGATCTGGTGAACGAAGCGATCGAAGGCGTGTTACTCAGCACACCGTGGCACAACCTGACCCGTCTCGATCTGGGCGATGAGATTCGCGTGGTGGTGCGTTCGGACTGGGATAAAAGCAAAGTCGCACTGATTTCCGGCGGTGGCTCCGGCCACGAACCGGCGCACGCGGGCTTTGTCGGCAAAGGGATGCTGACCGCTGCGGTGTGCGGCGATATCTTCGCCTCGCCGAGCGTTGATGCGGTGCTGAACGCCATCGTTAACGTCACCGGTGAGGCGGGCTGTCTGCTGATTGTGAAGAACTACACCGGTGACCGGCTCAACTTTGGCCTTGCCGCGGAGAAGGCGAAAAATCTGGGTTACAAGGTGGAGCTGGTGATGGTGCAGGACGATATCGCACTGCCGGAGAACCCGCAGCCACGCGGCATTGCCGGCACCGTGCTGGTGCACAAAATCGCCGGCTACGCTGCGGAGCACGGCCAATCGCTCGACGAGGTTAAAGCGCTGGCGCAGCGCACCATCGACGCCACGTCCTCCATCGGCCTGGCGTTTGCCACCTGTCACATTCCGGGTGAAAAGCGCGACGATCGCGTGGCAGCCGGTCATAGCGAGCTGGGGATGGGCATTCACGGTGAGCCGGGCGTGATCACGCTGGATACGCAAAACAGCCGTAAAATTACCAGCATCATGACCGATCAGCTGGCGCAGGCGCTGCCCGACGGCAAACAGGCGCTGTTGATGATCAACAATCTCGGCGGCTTTTCCCAGCTGGAGCTGGCGCTGCTCACGCGCGAGGTACTGCAGTCGCCGCTGGCGGCACGCATCACCCATTTAATTGGCCCGGCAACCCTGGTCAGCGCGCTGGATATGAAAGGGTTTTCGCTGACGCTGCTGGCGCTGGAAGAGGCGTTTTTCGAGGCGCTGCACGCGCCGGTGCAGGTGCTGGGCTGGACGCCGATGTACGACTTTGCGCCCATCAGCCTGCAGCGCGCTGAACGCATCGGCAGCGTGCTGGATTTCGATCCTTCCGATAACGCTGAAGTGGCGCAGGTGATTGAGCGCGTGACGCAGACGCTGATCGATCTGGAGAGCGAACTGAATGCGCTTGACGCCAAAGTCGGCGATGGCGATACCGGCTCGACCTTTGCCGCCGGCGCGAAGAAAATCCAGCGCGGCCTGCGTGAACAGCAGTTGCCGCTGGATGAGCTGCCTACGCTGCTGGCGCTGGTAGGCGAACAGCTGGCGACGGTGATGGGCGGATCGAGCGGCGTGCTGATGTCAATTCTGTTTACTTCGGCCGGACAGCGGCTGGAGGAGGGCAGCACGCTGCCGCAGGCGCTGATGCACGGGCTGGAACGGATGAAGCACTACGGCGGCGCGCAGCCGGGACATCGCACCCTGGTGGATGCGCTACAGCCGGCACTGGAGGCGTTAGCAGCCGGAGAGTCGCTGGCTGCGGCGGCGGTCGCTGCGCAACAGGGTGCCGACGCGACGGCGCAGATGCAGAGTGCGAAGGCAGGTCGTTCGGCTTATCTCAATCAGCAGAGCCTGGATGGCGTGAAGGATCCGGGCGCGTACGCCATCGAGAGGGTGTTTGCGGTGCTGGCGGGCTGAGGATGGGGCGGATGGGTGCGGGGTTCGCCCTCACCCTAACCCTCTCCCACGGGCGGGAGAGGGGGCTGTTCTAAGCGATGTCGGAGTACAGCGCGGTCCTGCCCCCGAGCCTTTTCCGCTTACTCCGAGGCTTCGCGCAGCATCTCGTCGTGCGGAATATCCTGCAGAATCTGCTCAAAGCTGCGCAGACGTTTGTAGATCGACATCAGCGTAATCAGCGTGGACCACGAGGTGATCAGATACTGGAAGGAGGAGCGCACCTGGTCGAACACGTTGGTGATCTGGTTAAGCAGCCCCAGCGTGATGGTGCCCGCAACAATCGAGGGGAACAGCACGAACAGCCCGAACACATTGTCCACCTGCAGATAGAGAATGCGCGTGATGTTGAAATAGAGGTAGTGGAAATAGAGGCGGAAATAGTTGTGACGCACGCGGCTGAACAGCTCCTGCACCGTAGGCGGCGCGGCGCGCTGCGGATCGTCCTCGCCGTACACCAGCTCTTTACGGTACGCGGCTTCCACCCGCTGATTGCGGAACTCCAGCCCCGGCAGTTTAATCCCCACCAGCGCCAGCAGCGCGGTACCAAACAGCGACCACAGCAGCGCGGCGATCACCAGCGCATAAGGGATATTGCCGAGGATCGGCACTTCTTTCACATGATGCGATAGCGTCACCAGTACCGGCAGAAACGCCACCAGCGTCATGATGGCCTGGATAAAGCTGATGCCCCAGTCCTGCAGCGTACTGGCGAAGCGCATGGTGTCTTCCTGCACACGCTGTGCAGCACCTTCTACCAGACGCAGGCGCTGCCAGTTATGCATGTAGTAGTTGTTCATCGCGGTACGCCAGCGGAACACCCAGTGGCTGACGAAAAACGAGTTCATCACGCCGATCACTACCGCGATCAGCGCAATGCCGAGAAACGCCAGCACCTGCACATAGAACTGATTGATGCTCACCGAGCCGGCTTTGGTCAGCGCCTGCTGAATCATGTCGTAAAACGGACCATACCAGGCGTTAACGCCGACGCCTACCTGCACGCCAAACCAGGTGACAAAGATAATCAGTAACGATCCCCATACCGACCAGCGCTGCCACGGATGGTTGTCGATGATGCGCCACACCAGCGCAAAGGCGCCTCCCATGATCCAGTAATAGGCATAAAACCACAGCTGGCTGGCGTGGATAAAGCGGCTGGCGTTGGTCGGCAGCGGCTGCTGCATCGCCGCCTGCAAAGCGGGAAAGCGCGCCGGAAAATCATTGAAAAAGCCAAACCAGGCAAAAATGGCAATCAGGCTCCAAATCGCGGCCGAGCTGAAAAACAGCGCCGGCCGCGGAAAATAGGACTTAAACATAGGCACTCCGCTGTTGTGTGTACTCTTTATACCGCTTCCGGCATTTATCTGTCTGTTGTCGGTTGTATCCGACGATGACAGCATCGCCGCATTTATGTAAAGCGGCAGAGTTAGTTGTTAAGTTTTTTGTGCTCATTTGTTTCGGGAAACTAAATTATTAACGGCGATGGTGTTACACTATGCCAACTGTTACCGGTAACAGCCTTGCTGTATCCCTTAAAACGCCAATAAAAATCATTACAACGCAACTACTTAACTTTCATGCCGCATTATATGCGGTAATGAGGCAATGTCATGTCAGAAGAAAAAAAGGGTCACACTCGCCGGGATTTCCTGCTGAGAACCATCACCCTGGCGCCGGCAATGGCGGTAGGCAGTACGGCGATGGGCGCACTGGTCGCGCCAATGGCCGCCGGTGCGGCAGCGTCGTCGGCCGCGGCGCCGCAGCAGGCGCGCGAGTATCAACCGGTGTGGTTTACCGCCGAAGAGTTTGCCTTCATCAAAGCCGCCGTGGCGCGCCTGATCCCCAACGATGAACGTGGTCCTGGCGCGCTGGAAGCCGGCGTACCGGAGTTTATCGATCGCCAGATGAATACGCCGTATGCCACCGGCAGCAACTGGTATATGCAGGGACCGTTCAATCCGGATCTGCCAAAAGAGCTCGGCTATCAGCTGCCGCTGGTGCCGCAGCAGATCTACCGTCTCGGCCTGGCCGATGCCGATGGCTGGAGCAAACAGCAGCACGGCAAGGTATTTGCTGAGCTGACGCCCACGCAGCAGGACGCGCTGCTGAGCGCCTTCGAAAACGGCAGCGCGCAATTCCCGCAGGTGCCGGCCAAAACCTTCTTCGCCTTTCTGTTGCAAAACACCCGCGAGGGCTACTTCAGCGATCCGATCCACGGCGGCAATCAGGGCATGGTGGGCTGGAAGCTGATCGGCTTCCCTGGCGCACGCGCCGACTTTATGGATTGGGTAGAGCGCGGCGAACGTTATCCGTTCCCGTCAGTTGATATTCGCGGCGAGAGGGCGTAACCGTGGCAAATGCGTTAAAAAAAGTGGATGTGGCGATCGTCGGTTTCGGCTGGGCCGGGGCGATCATGGCGAAAGAGCTGACCGAGGCCGGTCTGCATGTGGTGGCGCTGGAGCGCGGGCCGCATCGCGATACCTATCCGGATGGATCCTATCCACAGTCGATTGATGAACTGACTTATAACATCCGCAAAAAGCTGTTCCAGGATCTGTCAAAAAGCACCGTAACTATCCGTCACGATGCCTCACAAACCGCCGTACCGTATCGTCAGCTGGCGGCATTCCTGCCGGGCACCGGCACCGGCGGCGCCGGCCTGCACTGGTCGGGCGTGCACTTCCGCGTCGACCCGGTCGAGCTGAACCTGCGCAGTCACTACGAGCAGCGTTACGGCAAAAACTTTATCCCGGAAGGCATGACCATTCAGGATTTCGGTGTCAGCTATGACGAGCTGGAACCGTTCTTCGATCAGGCGGAAAAAGTGTTCGGCACCTCCGGCAGCGCCTGGTCAATCAAGGGCAAAGTGGTGGGCAAAGAGAAAGGCGGCAACCCGTATGCGCCGGATCGCTCCAGCGACTTCCCGCTGCCCGCGCAGAAGCGCACCTGGTCGGCACAGCTGTTTGCCCAGGCGGCGGAATCGGTGGGCTATCACCCTTACGATATGCCGTCGGCCAACACTTCCGGTCCTTACACCAATACCTACGGCGCGCAGATGGGGCCGTGCAACTTCTGCGGCTACTGCAGCGGCTACGCCTGCTACATGTACTCCAAAGCGTCGCCGAATGTTAACATTCTGCCCGCGCTGCGCCAGGAGCCGAAGTTTGAGCTGCGCAACAACGCGTATGTGCTGCGCGTCAATCTGACCGACGATAAAAAACGCGCGACCGGCGTCACCTATCTGGACGGTCAGGGACGTGAAGTGGAGCAGCCGGCGGATCTGGTGATCCTCTCCGCCTTCCAGTTCCACAACGTGCACCTGATGCTGCTATCCGGCATTGGCAAGCCGTACAACCCTATCAGCAACGAGGGTGTGGTCGGCCGTAACTTTGCCTATCAGAACATCTCCACGCTGAAGGCGCTGTTTGATAAAAATACCACCACCAATCCGTTCATCGGTGCCGGTGGCGCCGGCGTGGCGGTGGATGATTACAACGCCGATAACTTTGACCATGGCCCGTACGGCTTTGTCGGCGGTTCACCGTTCTGGGTCAACCAGGCGGGCACCAAGCCGATCTCCGGCCTGCCGACGCCAAAGGGCACGCCGAACTGGGGCAGCCAGTGGAAAGCGGCGGTGGCGGATACCTATAACCATCACGTGTCGATGGATGCGCACGGCGCGCACCAGTCGTATCGCGCTAACTACCTCGATCTCGATCCCAACTACAAAGATGCTTACGGCCAGCCGCTGCTGCGTATGACCTTTGACTGGCAGGACAACGACATCAAAATGGCGCAGTTCATGATCGGCAAGATGCGCAAAATCACCGAAGCGATGAATCCGAAGATGATCATTGGCGGCGCGAAAGGGCCGGGTGCCCATTTCGATACCACCGTGTACCAGACCACGCACATGAGCGGCGGCGCCATCATGGGCGAAGATCCTAAAACCAGCGCGGTGAACCGCTATCTGCAAAGCTGGGATGTGCCGAACGTATTTGTCGCCGGCGCTTCTGCCTTCCCGCAGGGACTGGGCTACAACCCCACCGGCATGGTGGCGGCGCTGAGCTACTGGTCCGCCAAAGCGATTCGTGAACAGTATCTGAAGAACCCCGGCCCGCTGGTACAGGCATAAGGAACATGGCGATGATCAAAAGTTTAACAGCCCTGTTGCTGGGCACCCTGTCGTTCGCCGCGCTGGCGGAGGACACCGCCGCCGATGCGCTGGTGCAGCGCGGTGAGTATCTGGCGCGCGCCGGTGACTGCGTCGCCTGCCACAGCACCGCAGGCGGTAAACCGTTTGCCGGCGGCCTGCCGATGGCGACGCCGATTGGCACCATCTACTCCACCAATATCACGCCGGATAAGGCAACCGGCATTGGTGACTACAGCTATGACGACTTCCAGAAAGCGGTGCGTCATGGCGTGGCGAAGAATGGCGACACGCTCTATCCGGCGATGCCGTATCCGTCCTATGCGGTGGTCAGCGATGACGACATGAAGGCGCTGTATGCCTACTTCATGCACGGCGTGGCACCGGTGGCGCAGGCTAACAAAGAGAGCGACATTCCGTGGCCGCTGTCGATGCGCTGGCCGCTGGCGATCTGGCGCGGCCTGTTTGCGCCAGATGTGAAGGCGTTCCAGCCGGCAGCGCAGGAAGATCCGGCGCTGGCGCGTGGTCGCTATCTGGTGGAAGGACTGGGCCACTGCGGTGCCTGCCACACACCGCGCAGCTTCACTATGCAGGAGAAGGCGCTGAATAACGGCCAGGGCAATGATTACCTTGCCGGCAGCAGCGCGCCGATTGACGGCTGGACCGCCAGCAACCTGCGCGGTGACAATCGCGATGGTCTGGGGCGCTGGAGCGAAGCGGATCTGCAGCAGTTCCTGCGCTATGGCCGTAACGATCACACGGCGGCGTTTGGTGGCATGACCGAGGTGGTGCAGCACAGCCTGCAGTATCTCAGCGATGCGGATATCAGCGCGATTGCCCGTTACCTGAAATCGCTCGGCGCGAAAGATCCGTCTCAGGCGGTGTTCCGTGAGGATGACGCAGTGGCCCGGGCGCTGTGGAAAGGTGACGACAGCCAGCCGGGTGCCGGCGTGTATGTCGACAGCTGTGCGGCGTGTCATAAAACCGACGGCAGCGGCTATCAACGCTTCTATCCGGCACTGCGCGGGAATCCGGTGGTGATGGCAGAGGATCCGACGTCGCTGATTCACATCGTACTGGTCGGCGGCACGCTGCCGGGCGTGCAAGGCGCACCGACCGCGATCACTATGCCGGCGTTTGGCTGGCGTCTGAACGACAGCCAGGTGGCGGATGTGGTGAACTTTATCCGCAGCAGCTGGGGCAACGGCGTGCAGACCAAAGTCACGGCGAAACAGGTGGCGAAACTGCGTCAGGATGACAGCGTGCAGCCAAATCAAGGCAGCGCGGATATCCGGGTGCTGGAAAAGCAGTAAGTCTGTCTTAAGCATTCCCTTCAGGTCATGGCGCGGTTCATGGCCTGAGGGATACGAAAAATCCCACTAAAATTCATTATCTTAGATTTTCCTTTCAGACGTTTCTTGTAAGAGATTTCTCCCCCCACGTTTAAAAATCCCTGCCGCTTATTAAGCGTTACTTTAACGATATTAACTCTGGCGAAAAGGATGACCATATGTCTGTAGGCTATTACGACCCGACCAAACCGGGGCAGGAGAACTACGTCAATTCACCTTATCAGTACTGGAAAGGGGTGATTGAGGATAAGAGCGTCAGCTATATCGAATTTGCCATTAACGGCCAGCTGTTTACTACCCAGGTTCAGGCCGATGGCAGCTGGGAGTATCAGCTGCCGCTGCGGCTGGAAGAGGGGAGCCACAATCTCACCGTGCGCTTTTTCGACCGGGCCGGCAACGCCGGGATTCCGTTCCAGACGCGGCTGGAAGTCGATCTCAGCCCGCCCGATATGCCGGCGATTATGCGCGTACTGGATGATTTTGGACCGGTGCAGGGCCCGGTTGGCAATAAAGGCTTCACCGATGATAAAACGCCAGCTATTTCCGGTTATGCCGAGCCGGACAGCATTGTCCGCCTGTACAGCAACGGCGTGCTGACTGGCAGCGTGCAGGCGGCGAAAAATGGTCAGTGGACCATTACGCCGGCACTGAGCGACGGTGAACAGCGCCTGTCCGTCACCGCCACCGACAAATTTGGTCAGGTGAGTGTCGATTCCCCGGTCTATACGCTGTTCGTCAATACGCCGCGCATCGATAAGCCGCAGCTGCTGGAAGTATTTGATAATGAAGGGGTGAATACCGGTGTGATCAAAGCCGGTAGCGCAAGCGACGATCGCAGCCCACGCCTGAGCGGCAACGCGCCGCTGGATGCCGAAAACGTCATCATCTACGTCAACGGGGTACGCGTCGGCGCCGCACCGGTGATTGACGGGCAGTGGCGCTGGGAGAGCAACGTTGATCTGCTGGGCTACGGTGAAAACACCATTACCACCCGTGCGCAAAATAACCGTGGTGAGTTGAGCCATGCGAGCGAGCCGTTTACCTATACGGTGGTGCCCACCGCGCCGGTGAAGATTGAGTATGCGCTGGATAATTTTGGCCCGGCACAGGGCAAACTGGAAAACGGCGCGCTGACCGATGACTTCACCCCCACGCTCAAAGGCACGGCGGAAGCCAACAGTATCGTCTATGTGTATGCCACGCGCGAAAACGGCAGCTGGTGGCTGAAAGGCAGCACCCAGGCGGATGCCTTTGGCCACTGGCAGGTGGAAATCGCCCGACTGGATGGCGGTGCCGGCCCGTATCACTTCCAGGCCAGTAATAGCCCGACGCGCGATCCCGCTGCGCCGCTGTTCGACCTGTATGTGTCAGACAACGGCACCCGCCTGAAGCCCACCATCAACGCGGCGCACGATAATGTCGGGCCCGAGCAGGGCAAATTAATCAACGGTGCCACCACCGATGACATGGCGCCGACGCTGCAGGGCAAAGCCGAAGCCAACAGCATGGTGTATATCCATGCGCGGCATATTGATGGCCACTGGGTGGTGTTAGGCAGTGTTAAGGCCGATGCCTGGGGCAACTGGATAACGGAAGTGCGCGCGCTGCGCGGGGGATACGGCACTTATGAGTTTCAGGCTGCCAAAACTTTTGAGCGCGACACCAGCGCCGAGGTGTTCAGTCTCAACATGGTGCCGGAAAAACCCGGCATCGTTTCTGCCTGGGATAATTTTGGCGCGCAGACCGGCGTGCTGCATCAGGGCGATGTCACAGATGACCTGACGCCAACGCTGAAAGGCCATGCTGCAGCAAACAGCGTGGTTTATATCTATGCCCGTCACGTGAACGGGGTATGGGTGACGCTCGGCAGCGCCGTTGCGGATGCTCATGGTCACTGGCAAAGCGAAGTGCGTGCGTTACGCGGCGGCTTTGGCAAATACGAGTTCCAGGTGTCAGACAGCCCGGTGCGTGACGCCGCCGCCGACGTTTTCGACCTGACGATAATCTCCGGCAAGACAGAGATTATTTCTGCGTGGGATGACAGCGGACCAAAGCAGGGCCAGCTGAAAAGCGGTGATATCACCGATGATATGACGCCAACCCTGAAAGGCACGTCTGCACCCAATAAGGTGGTGTACATTTTCGGCTGCCATATTGAGGGCCACTGGGTATTAATGGACTCGGTCACAGCGGATGCTACGGGTAACTGGAGCTACCAGTCTTACGATCGCTCGCCGTGGAAAGGACTGACGCAATTTCAGGTCAGTGATAGCGCCATTCGTGATGTGAATGCGCCAACCTTTCTGCTGGAGATCAATGTCGATCCGCCGAAGGTCGATCACAAGGGGTTATTGTGGAATTTCAACGACGGCACCCAGCAGGGCTGGATCGCCAGCGGTCTGTATCACAAAAATGACAACATTGCTGTTAAGCGCTGGAGCGCAGGCAATTCCTCTTATGAGTTGGGTTCCATGACCAACGGTTCAAACACCAACGGCTTCAAAGGAGAAGTGGTTTATCGCTATATTCAGGTCGAAGCGGGTAAAACCTACCAGTTCGATTTTGATGGCTACCGTATTCCTGGCGGTAGCCTGAAACCGAAAATCGGTCTGGACGTTAATGGAGAGAAAGTGATTCCCAACATGGGCCTGGATGCTGCCTGGAATCATTTCAGCGGACTGTATACCGCCAGCAAAACAGAAGTGGTTCGCGTGGCGGTAACCAATGAGGTTAATAACGGTAACGGCAACGATTTCGCTATCGATAACATCGGGGTTAAAGAAATCAGCCGGGTTCGTGGACAACCTGATCTGGTGAAAGACGCTAACGGTCATCCGCGCTATATCGATTTTAAAACCGGGGTCAGTTATACCATCGATGACAGTCTGAAAATGACGCTGATTAAAGGACCGAATATCGGCGGCGAGCAAAAAACGCTGAAGCATGGCGAAATCATTGTTGGCCGTGGCGGCCAGATGAAGCTGGATTTCGACGGCGTGGCGGAGAAAGTGGTGCTGAAATCGGATTATGTGCACAGCAAAGCCAATTACATCGATTTCTATGACACACAAGGTAAATTGCTGCACAGCTATGAGCTAAAGGCGCATCCGGGCACCCTGCGAAGCGACATTGTCGAGTACCACGCGCCGGCCGGTAAGCTGATCGGTTCAGCCGTGGTGCGCGTCAATCCGGCTGAAGTGGATTCGGTGAACAATCCGGGCGGCGTGCGCATCAGTGACGTTGAATGGGGCATGCATGATTATCATGTCGGTATCACCGCCTTTGATGTTCCTGCCGTCATCACCCTGGGCGATGAATTCGCCGTTTCCCTGAGCGATGTGCTGGCGCAGGGCAAGCAGGGCAGCACCATCGATATGACGGGTCACGGCAAAAACGTCCTGAGCGTAACGGTTGACGATATCCTGCAGGTTGGAAGTCAGGATCTGTTCGTGAAAGACGGCAAAACCCAGTTGCTGATCAAAGGCGATGCGCAGGACGTGGTGAAACTGGATGACATCCTCGGCGACGGCGGTGACGTGGGCGATTGGGTGAAACAGCAGGGCAGCACCACGGTGGCTGGCGTGAAGTATCAGGTTTACAGCCACAGCGGCGTCGATGCCGACGTGCTGATCCAGGAAGGGGTGAAAACCGAACTGGTGTAAATCTGGAGGGGGCGGAAACGCCCCCCAAAAGTTTGCACCAGGACGTAGCGGCGCGATTTATCGCGCGATGAATCGTGCCGCTCCAAAGGGCGCGCATTGCCGGGCTGAACCGGCCGCCGCCCACCCTGCGCCCGTCCGGTTTAAATGTTTTCCAGATCCAGTCCCCGCGTCTTCGGCCCGTAAATCCCGACCGACAGCATCACCATCAGCATACTCAGCACGATAAACACGATCACCCCCTGACTGCCGGCATACTGCAGAATCAGGCCAATCAGAATACTGCTGAAAGCGGTCGACAGCCGGCTGAATGAATAGCAGAAGCCGACGGCGCGCGCACGAATGTGCGTCGGGAAGATCTCGGTCTGATAGGCGTGATAGCTGAAGGTCAGCCAGGCGTTGCTGTAGGTGATCAGGAAACCGCACACCACCATCAGCAGCGGGTTGCTGGTCAGCGCGAACAGCGTGCCGAACACCACCGTCATCAGCGATGAAAAAACGATCTGCCATTTGTTTTCCAGCCGGTCGGCGTAGCGGCTGCAAATCAGCGAGCCGAGCGGATAGGCCAGCGTGATGAAAAAGGCGTACAGCAGGCTGTGGGTGACGGTGGCCCCCTTGCCGGACAGCAGCGCCGGCAGCCAGTTACCGAAGCCGAAGAAGCCAATCGCCTGGAAGAAGTTCATCACCACCAGCATCAGCGTACGCTGGCGATAAGCCGGTGCCCAGATTTCGCTAAAGCGCCCTTTTTTCGGCAGCTGTGCCGTCGCATCACGCTGAGAGAAATCGTCTCCCGGCGCAATGCCACAGCGTTTTTCCATCTCGCTCAGCACCCGGTGCGCGTCCTGATGCCGCCCCTGCTGCGCCAGCCAGCGCGCCGACTCCGGCAGATTTTTACGGATAAACCAGATCACCAGCGAGCACAGCGCACCGGCGATCACGACCCAGCGCCAGCCTTCGAGGCCGAGCAGGGTTTGCGGTACCAGCCACCATGACATCAGCGCTACCGTCGGCACCGACAGGAACTGAATGAAAAAAGAGAAGGCAAACGCGCGGCTGCGCAGATGGGCCGGCACCCACTCCGACAGATAGGTATCGATGGTCACCAGCTCGACGCCCAGACCGATTCCGACCAGGAAGCGGCACAGAATAATCATCTCCGCGCTGTGCTGGAACGCCATCAGCAGTGAGAACGCACCGTACCACGCCAGCGCGCACATAAAGGTCAGGCGACGGCCGAAGCGGTCGGCATAGGGCGTCAGCAGGCTGGCACCGACAAACAGGCCGAGAAAGGTCGCCGAGGCGAACGCCGCCTGATCGGCGATACCAAACACGCCAGCGGTGCCGGTGTGGAACACGCCAGCGGCGACCAGCCCGGCGCTGATGTAGCCGGTTTCAAACAGGTCGTACAGCTCAAAGAAGCCGCCGAGCGCCAGCAGCGTAATAAAGCGCCACAGCCCGGCGGAAGAGGGCAGAGCGTCGATGCGCCCGGCCAGCGTCTGGCGTTCGGTCGCGATGCGATCGGTCGCCACCCCTGTCGAATAGGTGGTTGTCATTATGATTGTTACCTCGGTGTTTGCAGGATCCGCCCGGTGGTGGTTTGTCAGAAATCATTAACCGTTAGCAAGCGAAGAAATAGCAGAATAATCAATTCGTCCGGGGTTGCCGAGAGGCGTAGCGGTGACATTTTGGCAACGTGCGTTGCAATTCACAGAAAGCGGTACGCCGTCCATGGCGCCAGGTCAGGGCAGATACGGATAAACGCCCGGACCGATGGGCAGGCCCAGCAGATACCACACCAGCAGCAGCGCGATCCACGTCACAAAGAACACCAGCGGATACGGGAAGATCAGCACGTAGTAGGTGCCGAGCTGCGCATCTTTTTGATAGCGCTGCAGGAAACCGAGGAACAGCGGCAGAAACGGCGACATCGGCGCCAGCGGCAGCACGGCGGAATCGGCGATGCGGAAAATCATCTGGGCAAACGCCGGGTGAAAGCCGAGCAGCATAAACATCGGCACAAACACCGGCGCGAGGATCGACCAGATCGCCGAGCCGCTGGCGATAAACATGCACAGAAACGCCGAGAGGAACATCAGGCCGAGAAAGGCCGGCGCACCGCTGATGCCGGCGCTCTCCAGCATATCGGTCAGGCCGATGGCCATAAACTTGCCCATGTTGCTCCAGTTGAAGAACGCCACGAACTGCGACAGCGGAAACACCATGACGATAAAGCCGGCCATGCTCTTCATCGGATCCACCAGCAGTCGGGGGATGTCGTCAGCGCGGCGAATCTGCTGCGTCACCGCGCCATAGGCAATCGCCACCACAAAGAAGAACAGGATGATGATCGGCACGATGCCCTGAATAAACGGCGAAGGGATGATGCCGCCGGTTTTCGGGTTGCGCAGCGGAGCATGCTCCGGCACCACCAGCAGCGCCATCACGCCGATGAACACCAGAGCGGCGAGACCGGCCGCCTTCAGGCCGCGATTCTCCTGCGCCGTCAGCGGTGGCAGGCGATCGTGGTGGCCGCTGTTCCAGACGGGCAGGCGCGGTTCGACAAATTTATCGGTCAGCAGCGCGCCGGCCACGGTTAGCACGATGACCGAGCTGGCCATAAAGAACCAGTTATCGATCACGCTGACGTGGACCGTGTCGCTGACCGCTTTGGCGGCCTCTGTACTGATGCCGGAGAGCAGTACGTCGGTGGTGACGATCAGCAGATTCGCGGTAAAACCCGACGCGACGCCGGCAATCGCCGCCAGCAGGCCCGCCACCGGATGACGCCCGACGGCAAGGAAGATCAGCGCGCCGAGCGGCGGCATCACCACCAGTGCCGCATCGGAAGAGATATGGCTGAAGAACGCGATAAACAGCACCATATAGCTGGCGTAGCGACGGCTGACGCGCGACGCCATTTTCACCATCAGCGACTGCAGCAGCCCGACTTTTTCCGCCAGCCCGGCCCCGATCACCAGCGCCAGAATGGAGCCCAGTGGGGTGAAACCGCTGAAGTTTTTGATGATGTTGGGCAGGATCCACTGAATGCCCGCCACGCTCAGCAGGTTATTGACCCGCACCAGTTCGCCATTGGCCGGATTTTTAACAGCTACATCAAGGCTGCTGAGAAGCGCGGTGGCGATCATCAGCACCACGATCAGGTAGACAAACAGTAAGAACGGGTTCGGCACTTTGTTGCCGACCCGCTCAATCCAGCTGAACAGCTTGCCGGGACTGCGATTTTCGGTCATCACTTCCATCGGTAGATCCTCATGAGTCGTCTTGTCAGTTATGTTTGCGTAATGCTTATATTTTTTTAATGGTGATGCGTTGGTACCAGGTCGCCATAAATGGCGACCCTACACGATAAGGAGCGGTGACCACCGGTCACGCCCTCGTAGGGTGCGCATTTATGCGCACCTGGCGTAATGCGTTGCTGAACTCAGGATGCTAATGTCGATGGCTGCACGCCGGCCGGAATCGGGCACACGTACGGCTGCTCACGGCGCACGCGGTCAAACTCTTCACGACAACGCGCCAGCGCGGCATCATCGTGCAACAGCGTCAGCGCGGTGGCGGCCAGCACTTTGGCGGCCAGGCACATCCCTTTGTGGGCAATCGGCGTGCGCCCCTGTGCCACCAGCTGCCAGGTGTGCAGCGGCGTGCCGAAGGCAAAGCAGGGCGCAAAACACTGCGCCGTCGGCGTTACCCAGCTCACATCCCCAACGTCGGTTGAGCCGAACAGCAACTCGCGCGTGACCGCATACGGCGCTACCTCATCCATCAGCACTTTATCCCCCAGCGCCTCAGCCCAGGCGATACCCGCTTCGCCGCCGGTGCGCGCCGCATTCAGTCGCGCGTTACGCAGATCGTCTTTGCTCAGCGTGGCGCGGATCTCTGCCGCAAACGCCTGTTCCTGCGCGCTGTAGTGCGGCAGACCAAAATGGTGCAAATTACGTTCCATCACCGCTTCCAGCGCGCGGTTGGGCACATAGTTGGAGCAGGCTTTTTCAAAACGTACCGTCATCTGCGTATCGGTCATCAGCGCCGCGCCTTTGGCGATGTTAATCACGCGCTGATAGATATCCTGGGCCTGGTCGAGCTGCGGCGCGCGAATCAGGTACAGCACTTCGGCATCGGCCTGCACCACGTTGGGCGATACGCCGCCGGTTTGGGTGACCGCATAGTGCAGGCGCGCCTCCTGCACAATGTGCTCGCGCAGAAAATTCGCGCCGGTGTTCATCAGCGTCACCGCGTCCAGCGCGCTGCGCCCGAGATGCGGCGAGTTAGCGGCATGCGCCGCCACGCCTTTGAAGTGAAACGCCGCCTGAATATTGGCGAGGGTGCTGAGGTTGAACATGCCGCTGAAGCCTTCCGGGTGCCAGGTCACGGCAGAATCGACATCATCAAACAGCCCCTCGCGCACCATAAAGGTTTTACCCGAGCCGCCCTCCTCGCCAGGGCAGCCGTAAAAGCGCAGCGTGCCGCGTCCGCCCTGTTCTGCCCACCAGGCTTTGATGGCGAAAGCGGCGGCCAGGCCGGCGGTACCGAGCAGGTTGTGGCCGCAGCCGTGACCATTGCCGTTTTCCACCAGCGGCTCAGGCGTGGCGCAGCCCGCCTGCTGGCTCAGGCCGGCCAACGCATCAAACTCGCCGAGGATGGCGATCACCGGCTGGCCGTGGCCGATTGAGGCGATAAACGCGGTGTCGAGACCGCCAACGCCGCGCTCGACCTCAAACCCCTCCTGGGCCAGCGCATCGGCCAGCAGCGCAGACGATTGCGTCTCTTCGAAACGGGTTTCCGGCACGTCCCAGATGGCATCGCTGAGGGCACTGAAACGCGCCTGGTGCTGGTCGATGTAACGATCGATGAAGTCGTGTGCGCTCATCGGGCACCGCCGAATTGCGTCTGATTAAGCGCCAGCGTAGCCAGCATCTGCACGGCAGTAGCCATCACCGCTTCATCAAAGTCGAACCGCGCATTGTGATGGCCCGCCGCCAGCTCGCAGCCGAAGATGACGTAAGACGCCTGGCCGCCGCGCTGCTGCACGCGCTCCATCATGTAGGTAGCATCTTCGGAACCGGCCGCCTGCTGTTTGCTGTCTATCACCGAACTGAACAGGCCGGTCGCCTCGGCCTGCTGATGGATAAAACTGACCCACGCCGGGCTCGGCGTGCAGCTGCGTGCACCGCCCATCAGCGTGACCTCGTGCTCAACGCCGTACATCGCCGCGGCACCGGCAATCACGCGCAGCGCCTGTTGATAGATATCGTCGTTGACCTGATTACTCGCGCCGCGCGTTTCCACCTTCATCAGCGCAACATCCGGCACTACGTTGCGTCCGCTGCCGGCCTGTAAGACACCAACGTTAACGCGCGCCACGCCGCCGCTGTGCTGCGGCAGAGTGTGCAGCGCCAGCGTGGCCTGCGCCGCCGCCAGCAGCGCGTTGCGTCCCTCTTCCGGTTTGCCACCGGCATGCGCGCCGACCCCGGTAAAACGCACGTCCAGCTTGGTCGTGGCGAGAAAGCTGTCGCTGCCGCAGACGATCTCGCCCGGCGGCACGCCGGTTCCAAGGTGAATGGCGGTGAACAGATCGACATCATCAAGCACGCCCGCGGCCACCATGGCTTTGGCACCGCGTACGCCTTCTTCCGCCGGCTGAAAAATGAGTTTTATGCGACCGCTCAGCTGGTGCTTCATCGCCATCAGCACGCCCGCCAGCGCCAGACCTATGGTGGTGTGACCGTCGTGGCCGCAGGCGTGCATCATGCCGGGATTGCACGAGGCGAAGCCTTCGCGCGTCGGCAGGTGATCGGCGGCGGCGCTTTCCGTCTGGTCGAGCGCGTCCATATCAACACGAAAGCCCATCACCGGACCGGGACGTCCGGTGTCCAGCGTCGCCACCACGCCGCAGAAACCGCCGGAGAAGTGGGGCAGCCACTGTGGCAGCGCGCCCTGCTGCAGCGCCCGCGCTTCCTGCTGCGCCAGCACTTCAGCAGACGGCAGACCCATGCGCGCATCGGCATCAATCACCTCACGGCCCAGCTGCAGCTGATAACCAAGACGATGCAGCTCTTCCGCTACCAGCGTGGCGGTGCGGAACTCCAGCCAGCCGGATTCAGCATACTGGTGCAGGTCGCGGCGCCATGTCTGCATCTGCGGTATCCGTGCGTTGACGAGGTCGGAAAGGGTGTTCATCGGCTGTTCCTTAGTGTTGGTTTTTTATGCATTCAACCGAATCTACACAATGGTATTAGGGCGCATAAGATGCGAATATCTTGTGACCGATAGACAACGGTTATCACCTGATCATGGCGTCCAATCTCAAACTTCATCAGCTGCGCGCCTTTGTTGACGTGGCGCGCCAGGGCAGTATTCGCGCCGCCAGCCGGCTGTCGGGCCTGTCACAGCCGGCATTAACCAAAGCGATTCAGGAACTGGAGCTGGCGCTGGGCGCGCGCCTGTTCGAGCGTCGTCAGCAGGGTGTGATGCTGACCGATGTCGGTGAAACCTTTTTTCGTCATGCCTGTCTGGTGCTGGAGGAACTGCGCGTGGCGCAGGAGGATATCCAGCAGCGGCTCGGTCTGGCCGGTGGCAAAGTGAATATTGGGGTGGGCGGCAGCATTGCGCGTACCGTGATGCCGCAGGTGATAACCCAGTTTCATCGTGAATATCCACTGGTGAAAGTGCGTATCGTCGAGGGCCAGCTGGTGTCGATGGTGCATGAACTGCGGCAGGGCGCGCTGGATTTCACCATCAATACCTACGACCGGCATCACTTCGATCAGGAGCTGATTTTCGAGCGGCTGATGCAGCGCGAGTATCAGGTGGTGATGCGTAAAGGGCATCCGATGGCGCATGCGCGCTCGCTGGCCGAGTTGCAACACTGCGACTGGACCATGCCGACGCCGCAGGGCAGTTATTACCGACTGCTGCATGACCTGTTCGGTGAGCGCGGCATGGCACCCAAAATCGCGGTGACCTGCGAGACCTTTATGGCCTGCACCAGCCTGGTGGCGAAGAGTGATTTTGTCAGCATCATTTCGCGCGACGTAATTGAAGACCCTACGCACGGCGGGCAGCTGATCGCGCTGGATCTCGACGATCCGCTGCCGAAAGCCACCTTTTATCTGATTCAGCGTAAAGACACCGCGCTGACGCCGATGAGCGCTTACATGGCGCAGCTGTTCCGCCGCTACTGCCAGCCGTGACGGGCGAAAAACTGCATCGTCTACACTTTAGGTGTACGACACGCGTTTACGCACTCTCAACGGAGGTTACGATGCAGGTGAGTCCTTATTTATTTCTCTACGGTCGCTGTGAAGAAGCGATTGCCTTCTATCTGGAAGCCACCGGCGGCGAAATTCTGCAAAAAATGACGTTTGGCGATATGCCGGAGCAGGGCGAGCAGGTGGGCGATCGGTCGGCACCGCCGCTGCCGCCGGAAAAGATTATGCATGCGCATCTGCGCATTGGTCAGGGCGAGCTGATGCTGAGTGATGGCAATACCGCCCAGCCACCGGCGTCCGAACATGCCGGTTATGCGGTGAGCCTGGCCACGCCAGATGAAGCGGAGGGTAAAGCCTGGTTTGATAAGCTCTCTGCGGGCGGCAAAGTGACCACTGAATGGCAGAAAACCTTCTGGTCGAACGGCTTCGGGATGTTTATCGATAAGTTTGGCATCCCATGGCGCATCAACGTGGTGAAGCCACAGGCGTAACCGACTGGCGTGGCCGCGATGGTGAGCGGCCACGCCGGAAGCGGTTTAGAAGTTGTAACCCACCACCAGGTAGTAACCCCAGCCGGTTGATTTCACTTCAAACGGACCGTTGCCGAAGTTGAGCTCCTGGCCATCAGCCCACTGGCCGCCGTTGTGGAAGTAACGCGCCACGGTAGAGACATGCCAGTGATCGTAGTTCAGCGACAGAATGTGGCTGGAGGCAATTGAGTTGCTGGTGCGCGAGCGGTCAGACTTGTCACGCAGATCGGAACCCCAGTCAAAGTTGGTGAAGCCGATATAGCTCAGCTTGCCGCCCCACAGGTCGGTAATCGGTACAAAGTATTTCACCTTGAAGCGATAACCATCCCAGCTATTTTCATTCGCCGCGCCGTAGTTTTCCCACTGGTATTTCGCGTACACGTTCAGTGACAGGCCGATATCGCTATGGGTATCGATGTCAGTACCCAGACCCATATACCAGGTGTTCTGACGGCTGTCGCTGTTGCGACCCATGTCGTAGATGTAGTTGTTAGCGAAGTACCACTCTTTGAACGGTCCGAACGCCAGGCTGGTGCCGGTCAGCTTATCGATAGAGAAGCGTGGCTCAATTTCCATGAACATCGGCGAACCGTGGTCAAAAATACCGTTGGCATTGCTGTTACCCACGCCAAAGAAGTTGGTCAGGTCAAGGTAGCCGTAGAAATCAAACCAGTCCTTTTTAGTAAAGGCTTCGTATTCGAGATACACATCATTGTTGAACTGGGGTCCGAAGCGGGTGTGATAACTGCCTACCACGTTCACGCTCTGATGCCACCAGTCAGAAAGGTACTGCGGATCGCTTTCCGCCGCCTGTGCGGCGCCGGTCCAGCTACTGGCCAGTAAGGCCCCTGCTATCAACGTTTTAAATTTCATTATTTTTTAACCACTTGCTCGTGATCGCCGCGCAAATGCTGCGATCGGGTGAAATCGATCCCAGGGGATGGGCAGTGTGCTGTTGTCGCCGGTCTGACGCGCCGGATTTTCAGGCCCGCGTAATGTGCCTGTAACAGAGCGATAGAAAATAGATTTTGATCACGTTTGTCAAAAAGTGTTGCATTTCGATTCAGTAAATATGTGAACTAGATCACATAAAGGCCGTGTAACGAACGGAACCCCGCAACCGTTTACGTTGTCGGGATACGCAGAGAACTGGCAGGAGAAGAAAATAGCCGGCGCGGATTATCGCGCCGGAGAGGAAAGACGTCAGGGAAGGGTTACGCGTACCTGCAGGCCACACACTTCACCCTGCGGGTTAAGGCAATTCGACAGCGCCACCTGCATCTGATGCTTCTGCGCCACGCTGCGCACGATCGATAATCCTAAGCCGCTGCCCTGCGCCTGGACATCCGGCGAGCGGGTAAAGCGATCGAAGGCGCGCTCAATAAACGACTCCGGCATGCCGGGGCCGTTATCGACAATATCCACTACCGTATGATGACCGACGCGATGCAGCAGCACATCCACCAGGCTGCCTTCCGGCGTGTGCAGCATGGCGTTGCCTATCAGGTTATCGAACAGGCTGCGCAGATCGGAGCGGCTGGCGTGCAGACGATAGTGCGCGGTGCCGTTGAAGCCGATATCAATGCCGCGCTTGTCAGCCACCACCATCAGCTGCTCAATGCTCTCCTTCAGCAGGTCATCAAGCTCAATGGTCTCGACGCTGGCGACCACGGACTGATCCTCCTGGCGTGAAATATTCAGCAACTGCGTCACCAGATGGCGCGTGCGCGTGACGCCCGCTTCCAGCTGATCAAACTGGCGGCTGGCTTCGCCCGGCAGGATGTGCTGACGCAGGTTCTCCAGCTGTAACGTGACGGCGGTGACCGGCGTGCGCAGTTCATGCGCGGCATCCTCAAGGAACTGGCGTTGTGACGACCAGGCCGCGCGTAGTTTATCCAGTAGCGAGTTATAAGCATCGACCAGCGGCAGCACTTCGTCCGGCAGACCGTCCGGCGACACGCTGTGCGGATGCAGGGTTTCCTGCGCCGCAATCTGGCGCGACGCCACGCGCAGATCGCGCGTAATGGCCCGCACCACCAGCCAGATCACCAGCAGCGACAGCGGCATCATCAGGATGAGCGGAATGATGGCGGAGAGTACGCGTTTCACCATCAAGCTCTTCATATAGCCGACGTTGTGCAGCACCTGAATATTGCCGATCTCACTGCCCAGCTCGCCGGGACGGGTGTAAACGCGCCACTGGCAGTCATCGCCGCAGTCGCCAACTTTTAAATCTGACCAGCCTTTTTTGCTCTGCAGGGGCGCGTGCAGCGCTGGCCAGGAACTGGCGCGCAGGTGATTATTGGTGTCCCAGAGCTGAACGATATAGGTACTTTTCAGCTTCTCCTGCTGCATCACCATCGGCATCAGTGCCGGCATGCGCTGGCTGCTTGACCAGGCATCGGCAATTTTGGCGAGCTGGTCGTCCTTCATGGTGCCCATCATGTCGCCATAGCAGTGGTAGAAATACCAGGTGACACCGCCGATCATCGCCAGATGCAGCAGCACCAGCGTGGCCAGCAGTTTGTTGCGCAGCGACCGCATAAACGTAAAAGATCTCATATTGCCGGCACCCGCCAGCCCAGACCGCGCACGTTGCGAATCACTTCGTTATCGAGTTTGCGCCGCATGCCGTGAATCAGCACGTCCACGGCGTTGCTGGTGACCTCTTCGCCCCAGCCGTAGATGCGGTTTTCTAACTGCTCACGCGACAGGATCGCGCCCGGGCGTTCCAGCAGCGCATAGAGCAGGGCGTATTCACGCGCGGTTAGCTGCTCGCGCTGGCCTTTGTACAGCACTTCACGCGTCATCATATCGAGCTGCACGTCGCCGTTGCCCAGCAGGGAGTCCGCCGCACCGTGGCGGCGTCGGGTGATGGCTCGCATACGCGCCAGAACCTCTTGCAGATCAAAGGGTTTGAGTAAGTAATCATCGGCGCCACTGTCCAGGCCCTGGATGCGCTGCTGCACGGTATCACGCGCGGTCAGCACCAGCACCGGCGTCATGTCACCGCGCGTGCGCGCACGGCGCAGCACATTGATGCCATCTTCACGCGGTAAACCGAGATCGAGCAGGACGCAGGTGTAACCGCCTTCCTGCCAGGCGTTGCTGGCAAATACGCCGTCACGCACCCAGTCCACCGACCAGCCGGCGGCCTCCAGCGCCTGCTGCAGGTTGGCGCCGATCATTTCATCATCTTCTACCAGCAGCACACGCATGATGCCCTCCTGAATAACTTGTCGCAGTGTAGCGCCCGATAATTAGCGCAGAATTAACCTGGCGCGCTGTTTCGTCGGGAAAGCCGTTTTTTTGCTTGCTAATTCTGCGCTAATTTTCTGCTAATTAAGGGATAAATTTAACGCGCTACAGTGACGTCACTGGACATTTTACCGACGCCGGAGGAAGTCATGAATCAGCGCGAATTTATCCGTAGTTTGCTGGAGTGGATTGAAAAAAATTTAGGGCACGATCTGCATCTGGATGAAGTAGCACGCCGCTCGGGGTATTCCCGCTGGCATCTGCAACGTCTGTTCCGTCAGCACACCGGTTTTTCACTGGCAGAATACATTCGCCAGCGCCGGCTGACTGAGTCAGCGCTCACGCTGATCAACAGTGATGAGGCGATTCTGCAGGTGGCGATGAGCTACGGCTTTGATACCCAGCAGGCTTACACCCGCACCTTTAAAAATTATTTCCGCGTCACGCCAGGCCAGCTGCGGCGTCAGCGTCGCGTCGAGCCGGACCGCCTGCTGTTTCCGCTAGCGGTGGCGGTGTGACATCCCTCGCCCGATTTCCCGTGGCCGCTGCGTAACGGGAAATCGGGTGCGCATTCGCGTTTTTGCTTTTAAGCTGCGGTTCTCACTCTTTCGAATCAGCCAGAGAACATGGACAACAGCGATAATCTCACCGCCATGATGCTGTTTGCACGCGTCGTTGAGCGGCAAAGCTTCAGCGAAGCGGCCCGTACGCTGGGGGTATCAAAATCGCACGTCAGCCGCGAAATTGCCCGGCTGGAGGTGCGGTTGGGTATCAAACTGCTGCAGCGCACCACGCGCAAAGTGGCGCTGACCGAGCTGGGTCAGGCTTACTATCCGTTCTGCACCCGCATGCTGGAAGAGATGCATCGCGCCGACGCGTTTGTGCAGCAGGTGCATCAGCAGCCTGCCGGCAACGTGCGGCTGCAGGCGCCGATCACCTTCGGCTGCCAGTGCGTGGTGCCGACGTTGAATACCTTTATCCGCCGTCACATTCACATCAACGTCGATCTCGAACTGACCACCAGCGACGATCCGCAGCCCAGTGCGGACGTGGCGATTGTGATCCGCGCGCGTGCGCCGGAAGTCGCAAACTACCGCGAACTGAGCAGCATTGACTGGGGACTGTATGCGTCGCCAGCGTATCTGGCCGCGCATCCGGCCATCGATCATCCCGAACGTCTGATGCGCCACGATCTGCTGCTGTTTCACGGCCCGGCACACACGGCGGCGTTGCCGTTTCGCCGTGATAAGCAGCGCCTGGCGCTGGATGTGCACAGCCGCTTTCGCGCGAATAACAGCATGGCGCTGCTTAATGCGGCCCTGGCCGGAACCGGCGTGGCGTATCTGCCCGCCTATATGACGCAGGAGGCGCTGGCGCGCGGCGAGATTCAGCAGGTGCTGCCGGAATGGCAGATGGATCGCCTGCACAGTTACCTGCTGCTGAAAGAGCAGCCGCAGCCCTCGTCACCGATCACCTTACTCTGCGACGCGCTGATCACCGCGCTGGGTGCGCCGTGATTGTTGTTTTCTGGCAACAATAGCGCGCTGGCTGGCAAATATCCGCTTCTCCCTGTTTTCTGTGTGCTACCGCTGATAGCCTGCTAAAAAGCCAAAAACAGGGATATCACTATGTCGCACTCTTCTATCGCGTTAGCGCCTGAGCAGCAACACTGGCGGCGAAATTTGTGGGTTTGTGTGCTGGGCTCGTTCAGCACTATCGTCGCCATGACCCTGCTGCTGCCCTTTCTGCCCCTCTATGTGCAGCAGCTGGGCGTGCAGGAACCGGCAGCGATTGCGCGCTGGTCAGGCGCCGCCTATGGTGCCACCTTTCTCAGCGCGGCGCTGACGGCACCGCTGTGGGGCAAACTGGCGGATCGCTATGGCCGTAAGCTGATGCTGATCCGCGCCAGCCTCGGAATGGCCGTCGCCATGTCGCTGATTGGCATAGCCACCGCGCCGTGGCAGCTGGTGGCGCTGCGCCTGCTGGCCGGCCTGCTCGGTGGCTATGCGTCGGGTTCCACCATACTGGTGGCGGCACAAACGCCGAAAGCGCAGACCGGCTGGGCGCTGGGCGTACTGTCCTCCGGCATCATGGCCGGTAATGTGGTCGGCCCGCTGCTGGGCGGCGTGCTGCCGCCGCTGATCGGTATCCGCCACACTTTCTGGCTCACCGGCGCGGTGATTTTTCTTGCGTTTCTCGTCACCACTTTTCTGCTGAAAGAAGCGCCACGTGCGGCGAAGAAAGCCGCAGCCGGGGAGGGGGATGAGCCGGAGGCGTCGATCAACCGGCCAGTGGTGCGGCTGATGTGGCTGTCGGGCATGCTGCTGATTTTTGCCAATATGTCGATTGAGCCGATTATCACGCTGTATATCGCGCAGTTTGTGCACGGCGATCACGCGGTGACGGTGACGGCCGGGCTGGTGATGGCGGCCGCCGCGCTGGGCAGCATTCTCTCCGCGCCGCGCCTTGGCCGGCTGGCCGACCGCATCGGACATGCGCGCGTGCTGATTTATGGCCTGCTGTTCTGCGCGCTGCTGCTGATTCCGCAGGCATTTATTAGCGCGGCATGGCAACTGGTGCTGCTGCGTTTCCTGATGGGGATGGCGCTGGGCGGCCTGATGCCCTGCGTGACGGCGTTGATTCGTCATAATGTGCCGCAGCGGCAGGTCGGGAAAATGCTGGGCTATGCGACCTCAGCCCAGTATGTCGGCCAGGTGAGCGGCCCGCTGTTCGGTGGCTTTATCGGCGGCGCGTTTGGTATGCGACCGGTGTTTCTCGCCACCTGCGTGATTATGGCGCTGTGCGCGCTATTGAATGCGCGGGTGCTGCGTAAAGCTTAACCGCAGGATCGAGCGTAATGCCTGACTGGCGTGAAAAAAAAGCGGGCATTGCCCGCTTTTTTACTTCAGTGCGAAAAATTACTTCGCATCTGGCAGCGCATAGGCAATCACGTAATCGCCCAGCTTGGTACCAAACGAACCGTGACCACCGGCCGCGATGACAACGTACTGTTTGCCATTCACTTCATAGGTCATCGGCGTAGCCTGGCCACCCGCTGGCAGACGAGCCTGCCACAGCATCTCACCGGTGTTGGTATCGAACGCGCGCAGGTAGTTATCTGCGGTCGCGCCGATGAAGAACACGTTACCGGCGGTGGTGATTGGGCCACCCAGCATTGGCATACCCATTTTGAACGGCAGCGGAACCGGTGCGCTATCGCGAACGGTACCGATACGTTTCTTCCACACGGTTTCGTTGGTCTTCAGGTCGATCGCTGAAACGTAACCCCAGGCCGGCTGTTTACACGGCAGACCAAACGGCGACAGGAACGGGTTCAGCTCGACGCCAAACGGCACACCGTACTGCGGCTGAATGCCGGTTTCGGTACCGGAACCGCCTTCTGCGCCCTGCGGTGGCTCAATCGGGTTGCCCGGACCGCGCGGAATCAGCTTAGACACAAACGGCAGCGCCATTGGGTTAGCAATCGCGATCTGACGATGTGGATCAACCGCGATGCCGCCCCACTCGAACATACCGAGGTTGCCCGGGAACACCAGCGTACCCTGCTCAGACGGCGGCGTGAACGGACCTTCGTAGCGCAGACGCTTGAAGATCACGCGGCACACCAGCTGGTCATACATCGTCGCGCCCCACATGTCCTTGTCCGTCAGATTCTGTTTCGGACGGAAGGTCAGTTCGGAGTACGGCTGGGTCGGTGCCACGTGGTCACCTTTCGCCGCGCCCTGCGGTACCGGCGTCTCCGGTGCAGGCACGACCGGCTTACCGGTACGACGATCCAGCACAAAGATGTTACCGGTTTTCGCCGGGGCATAAATCACCGGTACGGTGTTGCCATCTTTGTCCGTGATATCGGCCAGCGTCGGCTGTGACGGCAGGTCCATATCCCACAGATCGTGGTGCACGGTCTGATACGACCACACCAGCTTACCGGTGGTGGCGTTCAGCGCCAGAACGCTGCTCGCGTAGCGCTCCTGCTCTGGTGTGCGGTTACCGCCCCAGATATCCGGGGTGGAAACGCCCATTGGCAGGTAAACGGTATCCAGTTTTGGATCGTATACCGCCGGCGCCCACGAGTTCGGCGAGTTCATGGTGAAGGTGTGTTCATCGGCCGGAATCGCGTTAGGATCTTTCGCGCCCGGGTCGAACACCCACAGCAGTTTACCGGTGTTGACGTCAAAGCCACGGATGGCACCAGACGGCTCACGGGTAGAGTAGTTATCGGTGACCGCACCAGCAATGACGATGGTGGTGTCAGTGATAACCGGCGGTGACGTAGGCTCATACTGGCCTGGCGTCTGTACCGGCTGCTTGTGCTGCAGATCCAGCTCACCGTTGTTACCAAAGGATGGGCAACGGGCACCGGTATCGGCATCCAGCGCGAACAGACGACCGTCGTTCACTGGCAGATAGATGCGGCGTGAGCACAGCGCAGGCTGGCTGTTGGCGGCATCGGCAGCAGCAGGCACTTCATGGTATGAAACACCGCGGCAGGTCACGTGCTGGAAGGTAGGATTCGGCTTCAGGCCCGGATCGAATTTCCACTTCTGCTTACCGGTCGTCGCATCCAGCGCAAACAGAATCTGGTGTGGCGAGCAAAGGTACAGCGTGTCGCGGATTTTAATCGGCGTCACTTCGTCAGTGATTTCACCCGGATCGTTGGCGGTTTTGAGATCGCCGGTCTGGAACTGCCAGGCAACCTGCAACTCTTTCACGTTGCTGGTGTTGATCTGCTTCAGCGGCGAGAAGCGGGTGCCCTGCTGGTCACGCGCGTAGGCTGGCCAGTCAGCATCGTTGATGTTACTCAGCGGCTGGGCCTGCGGGACGTTAGCGGCGTCCGGCAGGTTGCCATTCAGCTCCTGCGGATCGTGGAATACTGCCCACGCCAGCACCAGTACGCTGGCTACCAGCGCAACGGCCATCGCACCCAGCGCACCTTTACCCGCATGATTCAGGCCGCGATACACAAACGGCAGAATCAGCCAGATACCGAAGATCACCAGCACGTCGGTACGTGGGGCCAGCGCCCAGAAGTCGAAGCCGACTTCCCATACACCCCACACCAGCGTTGCCAGCAGCAACAGGGCATACAGCAGCAGTGCGGAACCGCTACGGCGCCACAGCAGAACAGCGGTGATCAGCATAATCACACCGCCAATAACGTAGTACCAGGAACCTCCAATGGCGGCTAACCAAACGCCGCCAATCAGCATAAATGCGCCCGTCAGCAGTGCAAACAGCACCGTCAGGAAGCGAATTACGCCAAAAGATGAGGAAGCTTTCCCCATAATATTGACCTCTTTCTTTGCCATAAAATCAAAGGAAACAACCGATTAGGCTGTATCCCGACATAGAGTACGAAGTGACTTAAGGTGTTCTGTCAGTGCTTTTCCGTTAAGCAGGATGATCCCTTTGCGTTAAATTTTATCTTAAAAACGTTAACAGGTTTGATTTTTTTAGCGCTTTGCTCTTTTTATCAGGCAGTGACACGACATTTTATGAGGATATTGCACCATCCTGTCCGGCGTAATCGGGTGATAACGCCGATGCGCAGAATTTTGTGTAAACGTTTACCCCGGGAAGAGCGGATGACAGCTCCGCTGCGTTTGCCAGCCGCTTAGCTGTAAATGCAGGTAATCTTCGGCCGGTAATTTGAGCTGAGGCGTACGTAATATTACCTCTGCTTGTGTTTCCCGCAGCGAAGCGAGCAGAAAAGGAAAGCTGAACTTGAGATAATTTTCACGGAAGAAGTCATCGCTCAGAACAATACCGCTGAAGGGAAAATCGGTAATATTTTTCCACTCGGTTCCCGGCGGCGCGAGATCGTAAAGCCAGAAGGAAAAACGAGACGCCACAGCGCGTAAGGCGGATCCTGCCTGACGTAAAGTGGCATAGTTGATCGCCAGCCTTACATTCTCATGTTGCAGGCTGGAATAATTATCCACGTCATGCAAAAAGGACATCACACTATTTCCCGCCAGTGGAATAATTATTAATCCCGCAGCATCCGCTGACTGATAATGTTGGGTAATTATCTCGCCTTCATGAAGTAATGCATCACGCTCCGGCACGCAATGCATTAAGGACGCTGAATAGCATGCGCCGATAGGTGTGCCGTCGAAGCGACAGACACGCTCAGTGACATAAGGATGGTATGAATTGTTTTCCATTTATCTCTATGAATAAATTAATGAACGATAGCGTCTTAATTATTATAAGGACGGGAAGACTGCTGTGATTATCACAGGGGGCAATATAGATCGATTCGCCGGCAAAGATCACCTTTTTTAGCTGTTTCTGATAAAGAGATAAAAAGGATTGGCCAGGCATTAATTAACGCTTTACTGAATTATCTGGAATGATTCGGCTATTTTCAAAGTAAAACAATCAGTCTGCTAATATTCAGAACGCCATGTTTAACTGTCAATCCGGATAAGCACCTGTTTTTACAGCGCACATCCAGCCATTGCCTGCCCCGGTCAGTTATCGCACTCTATGGCGTGAAAAACATAAGGAAAGCCGATGGTGGCTTTTCACCAGGCCGGTGCCATGACGCCGGCCGGTTCTGCTTCAGGATGGGATAAAACTATGGGTTCACCGGTCACCGCAGCGGAAGATTCGCTGCTGCGACACAGGTCGTTCGTCGCCTTCTGGCTGGCGCGTACCTGTTCATCGTTTGGTTTTCAGATGTTCTCCGTGGCCGTCAGCTGGCAAATCTATGCGCTTACCCACAGTGCTATGGCGCTGGGCATGATCGGTCTGATGCAATTTTTACCTTCGGTATTGCTGGCGCTGCCGGCGGGTCACCTTGCGGATCAGTATGACCGTCGCCGCATCGTGCTGCTGGGGCAGCTGATAGAGTGGCTGGCGCTGCTCGGGCTGGTGACGCTGACGCTGCTGCACTGGGCGGGTCGGATTGAAATCTGGGGACTGGTATTCCTGATTTCGCTGGCCAAAGCGCTGGAGTGGCCGGCAATCACCTCAATGCTGCCAGCATTGGTACCGCCGCCCGTCCTTGCGCGCGCCATGGCGGCCAGCTCGGTGGGTGGTCAGGCGGCGGTGATTGTCGGTCCGACGCTGGGCGGCTTACTGTACGTGGCCGGGCCGGAGGTGGTGTACGGTGTTTCGGCGCTGTTCTATCTGTTGTCGATTGTGCTGGTCAGCCGTTTGCGCTACGAACGACCGCCGCAGGCACGTATTCCGGCCAGCCTCAGCACCATGTTTGCCGGCGTCCGCTTCATCCGCGAACGCAAAGATGTGCTTGGGGTGATCTCGCTCGATCTGTTTGCCGTGCTGCTGGGCGGCGCCACGGCGCTGCTGCCGATCTTCGCCCAGGATATTCTCCATACCGGTCCGTGGGGGCTGGGCATGCTGCGCGGTGCTCCGTCGGTCGGGGCGCTGCTGGTCGGGGTGTGGCTCAGCCGTCACAAGCTGGAAAAGCACGTGGGCATGATCATGTTTGGCTCGGTAGCCGGTTTTGGTCTGGCTACGCTGGTATTTGCGCTGTCGACGCAGCTGTGGCTCTCGCTGCTGGCGCTGGCGGCACTCGGCGGCTTCGATATGGTGAGCATGGTGATTCGCGGCGCGCTGGTGCAGCTGGACACGCCGGATGAGATGCGCGGGCGCGTCAATGCGGTCAACGCCATCTTCATTAATACCTCTAACCAGCTGGGGGAGTTCGAATCCGGCCTGTTGGCCGCATGGTTCGGTGCGGTGCCCGCAGCGGCGATTGGCGGTGTCGGCACCCTGGTGGTCGTGGCGCTGTGGATGGCGCTGTTCCCTCATCTGCGTAAACGGCAGAAACTGGAAAACGACAGTCTCGCCTGACGTTCGCGGCTGCCCGGCGCGGTGGCCGTGGCCGGGCACGCAGTCTGCCTCGCTATCTCACACAGTTAAGTTTGATTATTATTAATCACATTTGACTGTTTGTGAGCATGATCAAACTAATTAAGCGCCAGTTAATCTATAAATTGCCCTGCCCGTGCGTAAATTTATTCATTTTTGAGTGAAGTAAATCATTTTGCACGGTGCGGGGTAGCCAGCGCAGCGACGCAACAACAATAATCATGGCCGCCTCATTAACGGTGCGTGTGAAGCCCGGCACGCACCACGACCCTACGTTATCAATGAGGCCAACATGAAACAGTTCTCTGCAGAAGGGATGGTGATTATTGTCGGGATTGTCATTGCCTACATCCTGTTCACTACCTGGCTGACCTGGCGGTTGCGCAGTAAAAACAGCGGCGACTTTATGGCGGGTTCAAACGTGATGCCAGCGTTTGTGGTCGGCGTGATGCTGATGTCTGAATACATTGGTGCCAAGTCAACCATCGGTACGGCGCAGGCGGCTTTTGAGGATGGCTTTGCCGCGTCCTGGTCGGTGATCGGTGCCGCTATCGGCTTTCCGCTGTTTGGTTTTTTGCTGGTCAAACGCATCTACAATACCGGCAAAATTACCATTTCCGGCGCGATTGCCGAGCGCTATGGCAACTCCACCAAAAATATTATTTCTATCATCATGATCTACGCGCTGCTGCTGGTGAACGTCGGTAACTATGTCAGCGGTGCGGCGGCGATCTCTACGGTACTGAACCTTGATCTCACCACGGCGGCGGTGATCACCGCGCTGGTCAGCACCTTCTATTTTATGTTCGGCGGCATGAAAGGCATCGCCTGGGTGACGCTGCTGCACAGCGGCCTGAAATATATCGGTATTCTGGTCATTCTCGGCGTGGCGCTGCACATGACCGGCGGCGTCAGCCCGATGATCAAAGAGATGCCGCACTTTTACTGGACCTGGGACGGTAACGTGGGCGCCAGCACCATTTTTGCCTGGATGATTGGCACCATCGGGTCGATCTTCTGCACCCAGTTTGTGATTCAGGCTATTGCCTCGACCAAAAGTGCGTCGTCTGCGAAGCGCGCGACCTGGGTCGCCTTCTTCTTCTGTATGCCGATTGCCATCGCCATTGCGCTGATTGGCGTGGCGGCAAAGTATCTGCATCCGGAGATCAACAGCCTGTACGCGCTGCCGGTGTTCCTGCAGGACATGAGCCCGTGGCTGGCAGGGATTGTCACCACCTCGCTGGTGGCATCGATTTTTGTCAGCGTCAGCACCGTGGCGCTGGCCATCGCTTCGCTGGTGGTGAAAGACTTTTATGTGCCATATCGTAATCCGACGCCGGAACGTGAATTTCGCATGACGCGCTGGCTGTCACTGCTGATCGGTTTCCTGCCGCTGATCTTCGTGCTGTTCGTACCGGAAGTGCTGAAGCTATCTTTCTTTACCCGCGCCATCCGTCTGTCGATTTCGGTGGTGGCGATCATCGCTTTCTACCTGCCGTTTTATAAAAGTACGCGCGGCGCGAACGCCGGCCTGATTGGTGCCTGCGTCATGACCTCGCTGTGGTATCTGCTGGGCGATCCGTTCGGCATCAACAATATGTACGTCGCGCTGGTGACGCCGGCGGTGATCATGCTGATTGACCGCCTGATCCCGTCACGCCAGCCGCAGCGCAAAAATGCACCTGATTCATCAATGCAAAACAGTGGAGCCTGACATGACCGACTCAACCATTACCGTCGAACGCAACGGTAAGCTTCATCCGCACGCGCAGGACGCGCAGCAGCTCACGGCGATGCTGCCTTCGGTCTGTCCGCAGAACCACGCCGCCAACCTGCTGCCGTTACCGAACGGTGATCTGCTGTGCGTATGGTTTGGCGGCACGCAGGAAGGCATCGCGGATATTTCGGTGTGGTGCTCGCGGCTGGCGCAGGGCAGCGCCCAGTGGAGCGATCCCCGGCAGTTATCCGACGATCCGGCGCGATCGGAACAGAATCCGGTGCTGTTCCTCGATCCCGAGGGCGTGCTGTGGCTGCTGTGGACCGCGCAGAAGTCCGGTAATCAGGACACGGCAATTGTGCGCTATCGCCAGTCACACGATTTGGGTCACAGCTGGAGTGCCATCGATACGCTGCTCGATCAGCCGGGCACGTTTATCCGCCAACCGCTGGTGGTGCTGCCGAATGGCAACTGGCTGCTGCCGGTGTTCTATTGTCGCACCCAGCCGGGAGTGAAATGGGTGGGCAACGATGACATCAGTGCGGTAAAAATCTCCAGTGACAAAGGCCAGAGCTGGCGCGATGTGGCGGTGCCGGACAGCCTCGGCTGCGTGCACATGAACATTACGCTGCTGCAGGATGGCAGCCTGCTGGCGCTGTATCGCAGCCGCTGGGCTGATTATATCTACCAGAGTCGTTCGGACGACGGCGGTGAAAGCTGGAGCACGCCGCAGGCGACCGATCTGCCAAATAATAACTCATCGATTCAGGTGACTACGCTGCACAACGGCCATCTGGCGCTGGTGTTTAACGCCATGAGCGCACGTGATGCCAGCGAGCGTCGCCTGTCACTGTACGACGAAATCGAAGACGAAGATGATGCGGCGGTGGCCGTGGCGGCGCAGCCGGTGGTTCAGGGCGCACGCACCGCCTTCTGGGGAGCTCCGCGCGCACCGATGACGCTGGCTATTTCTGCCGATGGCGGGATGAGCTGGCCGTGGCAGCGTAATCTGGATGAGGGGGACGGTTACTGCATGACCAACAATTCACAGCAGAAACTGAACCGCGAGTTCTCCTATCCCAGCATTAAGCAGAGCGCGGACGGCGCACTGCACATTGCCTACACCTATTTTCGCCAGGCCATCAAGTACGTGCGCGTGGAGGAGAGCTGGGTGAGGGACAAAGCATGAGCCGCCACGCGCTGGTGACCGGTGTCAGTTCCGGCATTGGTGCGGCGATTGCCGATGAGCTGCTGACGCAGGGCTGGCAGGTCACTGGTTTTAGCCGTACGCCGGTGGAGAAAGATCATCCGGCGTTTACCTCCGTCAGCGTCGACCTGTTTGACGCCGGTCAGCTGAAACGAGCTTTGGCCGGGCTGGCGAAGGTGGATGCGCTGGTGCACGCGGCAGGCATGATGCTGGCCGCGCCGCTGGGTGAGCTGGAGGAAGAGCAGGGGGCGCGGCTGTGGTATCTGCACGTGCAGGTGGCGCAAATCATGGCCAACACCTTGCTGCCGCAGATGGGCCACGGCGATCGTATTCTGCTGCTCGGCAGCCGCACGTCACGCGGCGCGGCGAATCGCAGCCAGTATGTCAGCACCAAGGCGGCGATGGTAGGCATGGCGCGCAGCTGGGCCGCCGAACTGGCTCCGCAGGGCATTACGGTCAACGTGATTGCTCCCGGTGCCACCGCCACGCCGATGCTGCTGCAGCCGGACCGCGCCAGCTCGCCGCCGCAACTGCCGCCTATCGGACGCTATATCCATCCCGAAGAGGTGGCCGCGCTGGCGGGTTTTGTGCTGTCGCCGGCTGCCGCTGCCATTACCGGACAGGAGCTGGTAATTTGCGGCGGCGCGTCGCTGTAGCTTTATTCTCCAGCGTGCCTCTCCCATCGTAAAAAACAGGATGGAAGAGGCTGATTATGTCTCGTCTGCGAAAACTCCTGGCTTATCGTGCTACGCTTTCTTTGGGTTTACCAAAATGGTAATCTTTTCACCGTTTTGGTAAACCCAATTTTATTGTCTACATATTAAGTGGTTACGGAGTGTAGCGCTCCGCAGCAGAGAAGCGCGCAATGAATCATGATGTTCTTCAGGAAATAAACACCGAACCACTTTTTCCGGTACAGAGCGATCAACATATTGTTTTTGGCGTTGACGGAAAGTTTAAAGCGCATGCGCTAATCACGATTCTGTCCATCATGAAACACGCCGGAGACCGCGTGTATCATTTCCATCTGATCTCGTCAGAACTGACACCGGCCGATAACCCCCGGCTCGCCAGGCTGTTTCAGGGATCGCGCCACGGCGTGACGCTGCATCATCTGCCGGACCAGCTGTTTGCCACGCTGCCGGTCACCGAACTTTTTACCCGTGCGACCTACTACCGCTTTCTGGCACCGCTGATTTTGCCGCAGGCGGAAAAACTGCTCTATCTTGATGCCGATATGGTGTGCATTAATCCGCTCAATGAACTGTGGCAGATCCCGACCGGCCCTAAGGCGGTTGCGCTGGTGGTCGGTGAAATTGCCTCGCTGCAGCCGGTGCTGGCGAAGAATGCCGGCTTGCGCGGCGAGCGCTATTTTAACGCCGGCATGATGCTGATTGATGTGGCGCAATGGCGCGCTGGCAATATCAGCGAACGCGCGTTTACTTTACTGTCCGAACACGGGCGAAACTTCCAGTATCTCGACCAGGATGCGTTGAATATTTTACTGGAAGATAAAGTGACTTTTGTTTCTCCTCGCTTCAATACCCTGACCATGCTGGCCCATGACGATCGTGGCTATACGCTCGACGTGCCGGCGGAAACCTGCCTGATTCATTATGCCGGTGCGGATAAGCCCTGGCAGGTATGGAATCAACAGTTTGTGGTTCACCATTATCGCGATATTTATCAGGATTCACCGCTGTCCACCATGGCGTTTGACCAGCCAGCCAATGCGCAGCAGGCAAAAAGAATGTATAAGTCGCTTTTTCGTCAAAAAAGATGGTGGCAGGCCATGCTGTGGCGCCTGAAACATATCAAGATGAGGTATTGTTAAGTGCAAGCTCACGCTTTTCGCCAGCTGATGACGGGAAAAAATATTTACCAGCTCTGTTTTGTGCTGCTGAGTATCGCGCTGGCGTCGTCACTGGTGGTTGAAGCCTTACCGCGCAAAATATTCTATTTTTCCAGTTATCTGGTGGCTCTGTATTTAGTAATTCTGGCGGTGAAAAAACAGTGGCTAACAGATAAAACGGCCATAACGGTAGCGCTTCCGCTGCTCTTCATTGGGCTGGTCAGGCTCATCTGGGCAAAGATGTTTTCCCACGCTGAATTCAGTGATGTGGTGAATAACTACTTCCAGGGCGGTAAGCTGTTTATTATCGCGGCTTTTCTCAGCTATTTTATCGTCGCGTGGCGCCACTATCTTAGCCGTCCACTCCTGATAACCTGCAGCGCCATCTTATTTGTCGGGCTGCTGGTGACGTTAGGTTTCGCTATCAGTGAACACGCAAAAACGCTGACCCGCATCAGATTGCTGACCGATTCCGCCGGTACCGTCTCTTATCTGATTACCGCGCTGGCGCTCTGTACTTTGTACACCGGCCACCGGGTAATCTCCCATCGCGGCGGACAAATGATCTTATTCAGCGCGGTTTTTGTCGTGAATATGATGCTGATGATTCTGACCGAGTCACGCGCCGGCGTATTAACCCTGCCACTGATTTATCTGGCCTGGTTTTATTTTACCCATCGCTGGGCGGGTAAAATTTCGCTGGTGGTGTTAGCGCTGTTTATTATCGTGGGCGCTTTATTTATGCCGGGCAGCGTCTGGCAGCGCTTAGACAGCATCCACAATGAAGTCGATACTTATCAAACCAACAACAACACCTCGATTGGTGCCCGTTTCTCTATCTGGAAAGGCGGCTGGCACAGCGTTTCGTGGTCGCTGCTGGGGCAAAGTCCGGATCAGCGCACGGCAAAAGCGCGGGAATACATCACGCAGCATGAGCGCCACAATCCCGAAGCGTATAAAAACGTCATGTATCACCTGCACGATGATCTCCTTGAAACGCTTTCGCTGCAGGGGATCGCTGGCGCACTTTCCCTGCTGATTTTTTACCTGGTGCTACTGATAGTAGCCGCACGCCGCGGCGTCGCCGGATTAACGCTGCTGCCGCTGTCAATTATCATCTTTGGGCTGACCGACACGGTGTTAATTCAGAGTGGTTCGGTGCTAATCCTGGTGATGGCGATTATCATCAGCTATGCCATGATTCATCCGCCTGAGAAAGCATCGTCCTGATAAACCGGCGCTGCCATAGCGCCCGGTAGTTACAGCGGTTTGTTTAACTTCAGAGCCAGATATTTCTTTTTAAAGCTGGTTCTGATTTTACTATCGAAAAGAAAAGACAGCGGCCTGATTTTAGTGATCGCCTCAATAACCTGCTTCCTGTCGTCAGGATTATCCAGGGCTTTCCGATGTTTATGTGCAATATTAATCCAGTGGCAGGATAGCAGATTACGATAGCGCGCCTGCAACACCTCATCCATATGCTGCGTTGCGCTCACTAAGAGTGAAATTTTGTGTTTATCCAGCTGGCTGGATAAGCTGTTGCCGCGTTTAAAATAGAGATAAGGGCTCTGGCGGCTATAAGCGATTGCATCACTGCTGACCAGGATTTCCGGGAAAAGCCATGCGTCCTCGTAACAGGTATAATCCGGGAAGGGATGTGCCAGCAGCATGGTGCGCTTAATAAACTGACCGATAAAGTGCGCCTGCAAATCGCGATGAATCAGGAATTTTTCAATGGCCTGATGCCGTGACAGTGTTTCCGCCTGCAGGCCCTGCCACGTGATGTGCTGAGGCCGGGATTCATATACCTCATTAAGCGCCGTGAACAGTGCGTCCGGACGATGGCTTTTCAGGTAGCGGACAATATCGGCGAGGGCGTCGGCCAGCAACTGATCGTCGCCATCCAGCATCGTAATATATTCACCGCTGCACTGCTGAACGCCAAAATTACGCACCCGGCCAATGTTGCGGTAATCAATATTAAATACTTTCGCCTGCGGATGTCGCCGGGAAAAATCATCGAGTAACGCTGCTGTGTTGTCGACGGATGCGTCATTGATAAGAATAAATTCAATATACTGCTCAACACCATGACAGGCCTTTTCTAAACTCGCCAGCGTGTCAGGCAGAAATTTTTCACTGTTATGGGCCGTTAGCAACACACTGATTAAATAGTCAGGAACCATCATTTTTTAAATCAACATCTGTGGCAGGAATGCCGTCAAGCATACTACAAGTAGCAATTTGAGGGGAGGGCATTGACGCAGCGCAGCTCTGCGCCTCCTGCCACCGATCAGGCACATTTACGACTGATACAATAATGCGTATGATTCTCATTCCTTTTTATGCTTCCTGCTCGCGCAGGTAACCCATCGGTCCTTACCGGAGACAGCAATGACTTCATCATTACGCCCGCGCGCCACCGCGCTGGCTCTGGCGCTGCTGGCAGCCATGAGCCTGAGCGCCTGTCAGGCGCCGGCTAAAAAATCAGTAGCGCCTGCCGCCGCGGCTAAGCCAGCGGCAGCGGCGAAGGTACAGCAGCGTGAACTGGGCGACGGCCTGTATGAAATGGCCTATGTGCCGGGCGATCCGGCTGCGCTGTATGTGGCCAGCGCGCAGGCGTTTAAAACCGTCAACGGTGGCGTGCTGTATCGCCTGGATGCCCGCACGCTGGCGACGCTGGGCGAAACCCACACCGATCTGAAAAACTTTGGCATGACGGCTTCACCGGACGGCAGCGTGCTGTACATTACCAACACGCTGGACGGTGGCGTGACAAAAGTGGACGCCAGAAGCGGTAAAGTGCTGCAGCGTCTGCTGTTTGGCCTGAAAAACGACAAAGGCAATCCGGTTGGCGCGCGTGAAATCCTGCTGCATGACGGCCTGCTGTACATCGGTGCGATTGAGAATCCGGCGATGATTTGGGTGGTCGATGCGAATACGCTGCGGCTGAAAACCACCATCAAAAACGCCGGTAAGTGGGTGACCGGGTTGCTCTATTCGGCGTCAACCGACCGTATTTACGCGGCGAACGGCAGTGGCGAAGTGCTGGTGATTAATCCGCGCAGTCACAAAATTGAGCAGCGCTGGACGCCAGGCGATGGCAAGGAGTATCTGCTGTTAAATCTGGCGGAAGATGCCGCCAATGGCCGCCTGTACGTCACTGACAATTCTAAGGGCAAAACCACGCTGGTATTTGATGAGCGCAGCGGTAAGGTGATCAAACGCCTGGATGTCGGCGATTCGCTTGGCATCAAATTCAATGCGAAGCGCAACGAGATTTACATCAGCCAGCGACTCGGCGGCAAAGTGCTGCAGCTGGACGCGACGACTTACGCAGTGAAAAATAGCTGGACGCTGCCGACCCACCCTAACAGCCTGCTGGTGTCGCCAGATGGTCAGACGCTGTACGTGACGGTGAAGCAGGGGCTCAATAAAGATCGCTCGCCGCAAGGGCCGGATAGCGTGGTGCGGATTACGCTGGATTAACCGCGCTGGGTTTAATCGCGGCGCGAGGGATCGCGCCGCGGATAACCCGTGCTTAGCAACGGGTTACGTCATCCATTACGCCACGCCGTTCACCAGCAGTACGCGGTAGTTGGCGCCTTTCAGGCGATGCGCTTTGGCTTCCTGGTAGGCCGGGCTGAAGTACCAGGCTTTGGCGGCTTCAGCATCTTCAAACTGCAGCACCACCACGCCTTCAGCATCGCGCCCTTCCAGTACCTCCAGATCGCCGTAGAAAGCCAGTGGCGTGATGTGGTGATCGCCACGCGCCGCGCCGGCTTTCTGCGAATAGGTGGCCAGCTCATCTTTATCCAGCGTTTCGTCTTTAATCATAACGACATATGCGGCCATTATTGTTCGCCTCGCGCCTGACGCTTGTCTTCAGTATTGGTATCAAAATCGCTCGCATCGTGCCGTTCCAGCAGCTGATCCTGCGGCTCGGCGCCAAATGCCCGATTCACTTTACGCCCGCGGATCACCGCCGGACGGTCGGCAATCTCTTTTGCCCAGCGCACCACATTTTTGTACGACTGCACATCGAGGAATTCGCCGCCGCCGTACTGGTTGTTCAGCACCAGATTGCCGTACCACGGCCAGGTCGCGATATCGGCAATGGTATATTCGTCGCCGGCGAGGAAACGGTGGTCCGCCAGCTGGCGATCCAGCACATCAAGCTGACGTTTGGCCTCCAGCGTGAAACGGTTAATGGCGTATTCAATTTTTTCTGGCGCGTAGTGATAGAAGTGGCCGAAACCGCCGCCAAGGTAGGGCGCGGATCCCTGCAGCCAGAACAGCCAGTTCAGGGTTTCAGTGCGGCCCGCCACGTCAGAGGGAATAAAGTGGCCGAATTTATCTGCCAGATAGAGCAGGATATTGCCGGATTCAAACACGCGCAGTGGCGGCGTGATCGAGTGGTCGCGCAGCGCCGGAATTTTTGAGTTGGGGTTAACCTCAACGAAGCCGCTGGAGAACTGATCGCCATCGCCGATGCGGATCAGCCAGGCGTCATACTCCGCTTCCTGCACGCCGAGCGCCAGCAGCTCTTCCAGCAGAATGGTCACTTTCTGGCCGTTTGGCGTCCCCAGCGAATAGAGCTGCAGCGGATGCTTACCGACCGGCAGCGTTTGCTCATGCGTCGGCCCGGCGGTTGGACGGTTAGTCTTTGCCCCGTTACCTTTGGCTTCCGGGTCCCAGGTCCAGACTTTCGCGGGCTGATACTGATTTTCCGACATAATGCGTTCGCCTTGTTGTGAGAAGATTTTTGCTGCTACTGAGTGTAGCAGCACGCTATCACGCCGATTTAACCGCGCTGGCGATAAAAGACAAAGTCGAATCAGGCAAAATTCTCTTGCGTAAACAGCATAAAGTCGACTTTGCCGGGCTGATAGGTCTCTGGTTGCTCACCCTCTTCCAGATGTCGCAGCAGCAGCGTCAGCGCCAGTTGTGCGTGACGCAGAGTGTTTTGATCGAGCGTCATCGTCAGCACGCGTTTGGCCAGCAGCTCACGGGTGGTTTGGTAAAGTTCGTGCGTAACATACACCACCTTGCCGCACAGCCGGTGGCGCGCCAGCGCTTCGTGAATCTGCGTGTTGCCCATGCCGGTATTGTACAAGCCGACAATCTGCTGCGATGCGGCCAGCGTTTTCTCCAGCAGCCGGCTGATGCGCTCGCGCTCGTCCTGGCCTGCGATGATCTCCCGCAGCCGCAGATGCGGGAAACGCTCCGCCAGCACTGCCTGAAACCCTTCGATGCGCAGACGGTGCGCGGCGTAATCGGCGCGACCGCTAACCAGCACCACATCTCCCGCCACGGGCAGCATGCTGCCGAGCATCAGCGCGGCGGTGCGTCCGGCCTTCAGCTGATCAACACCGACATGACACAGGCGCGGCGCATCAGGCAGATCGGCCACCAGCGTGATGACCGGTACGCCACGCGCTTTACAGGCCTCAAGCGCCGCGTAAATCAGCGGATTTTCATGGGCGAAAACAATCAGCCCGTCCATCTTTTTGCTGCTGGCTTCGATATGCGCCGCCAGCTTTTCGGGCGCATGCTCCGGAATCAGCGTGCGGTGCAGCCGCAGACGACGATAGCCGAGCTCATCCGCCAGCCGGGCAAAATCCTGCGCCAGCTGTTGAAAGAAGAAGGAACCGTTACCGCTCAGCAGCACTTCTATCTGCCACGCGTGGCGGTGTTCCTCCGGCAGGATGCGTTTCAAACCCGCTTCGCGCGCCGCCAGTAAAATCTTTTTCGTCATCGCGGGCGACACGCCGCCCCGGTCGTTCAGCACCCGATCCACCGTGGCGACGCCCACGCCCACCCGCTTAGCCAGTTCGGCCAGCGTCATTGTTTTCATCTGAGTGAATTCCATCAAAAATCGCGTTCAGACAGCCTGCCAGAAAGCGATATTTTGACAAGACCGACGATGCCGAAGTGTGAGCAACAGGAGCGTTATCATGCGCAGTGCGCAACGTTTTGCCTTGATTGGCTGCGGATTTATTGGCCAGGTGCATGCCGCAAACCTGGCGCGCCATCCCGGCGTTGAGCTGGGGCTGGTGTGCGATATTGACGCCGTGCGCGCCGCTGCGCTGGCAGAGCAGTTTGGGGCGCGGGCCGCCAGCGTGCCGCAGGCGCTGAGCAGTGAGGCCATTGATGCGGTGCTGATTGCCAGTGCGACGCCGACCCACGCTCCGCTACTGGAGCAGGCGGTGCTGGCGGGCAAAGCGGTGTACTGTGAAAAACCGATCGATTTGTCGCTGTCGCGCGCCCGGGAAGTGGTAGCCAGCATTTCCCCGCTGCAGGTGCCGGTGACGGTAGGGTTCAATCGGCGTTTTGATCGCAGCCATGCACAACTGAAAGCCCAGCTGCAGCAGGGCGTGATTGGACGCAGCGAGCTTATCCAGATGGTGTGCCGCGCCTCTGAACTGCCGCCGCTGAGCTATCTGCAGGCGTCCGGCGGACAGATGCGCGACCAGGCCATCCACTTTTTCGATCTGCTACGCTGGCTAACTGAGGATGAAGTGGTCACCGTGGGCGCGCTCGGTGCTGCGCTGGCGATGCCGGCGATCCGCGACATTGACGTCGATACCTCAGTGCTGATTATGCGCCTGCAGCAGGGCGCGCTGGCGCAGCTCGATAATGCCCGTCGTACCGCTTACGGTTATGACGAGCGCATCAGCGTGATGGGCAATATGGGCATGCTGGCGTCGGAAAGCCAGGCGGTGCGCGGTGCAACGCTGTATCAGGGGCAGCACATCCGCCAGCCGGGACTGTATGCGGACTGGTTCAGCCGGGTACAGGAGACCTATTACAGCCATCTCGATGCGTTTGTGCGCCATCTTGGCGGCGAGAACGTGGTTGGTCTGCCGGGGTTGATTGACGGGCTGCGCGCGCAGGCCATCGCGGAAGCGGCGCAGCTGTCGCTGACGCGCGGCGAGTTTGTGGAGGTGGAGTTGGTGACGGTTTGATGGGGAGTGGGCGATGGCGTTTGCCCTCACCCCAACCCTCTCCCGCAGGCGGGAGAGGGGGCTGATTGTGCATCCATCTCTCTTTAGTGGGAGAGGGGCTGATGGTGCGTCCATCTGTCATTGGCGGGAGAGGGGGTTGATTGTGCGGGCGATTTACAGATTCAGCAGCTCGCGCTCAATCAGCTCGCGGGTTTCCACCGCCTGATACTTCATCTTCTCCGGATAGCCAAACAGCGCGGCGGAGATAATCGACTCGCCGCCCACTTTATAGTGGCGGTTAGCGAAATCCATCTCGCGCAGCGCCTCGAACAGCGCGTCGAAATTCACCTCACCTTCGCCAACGGCCACGTGCTGATGGATAGTGGCATCGACACCCGGCGGGTTAACGATGTAGCGACAGTGTTTGGTGTGGTTCATGGTATCGGCAATCAGCATGTGCGACAGATCGTCGCCAGCGTAATGCAGCATACTCTTCACGTCGCCTTTGCCCTTGTCATAGTAGAACGTATGCGGTGCGCTATAGATGTATTTGACGTTGTCGCTGCGGAACGACTTGACGATATCGGCCGTTTCATTGCTCTCTTCGCAGAAATCCCACGGATGCGCCTGAATTTCCACGCGAATCCCCTCACGCTCGAAAATCGGCAGCAGCTCGTCCATTGAGCGATAGAACATCTCTTCGCAGATTTCCGGCTCGTTCGGGTTACCGGAAAGTTCGGTATTGATCACCTGCACGCCCATCTCCACGGCAATCTCAATCATGCGCTTCCAGTTTTTCACCGCCGCCTGGCGCCGCAGCTCATCCGGTCCCGACCAGCGATAGACGGTGATAAACGAGGAGATTTCCAGTCCGGTAGCGTTGAGCGCATTTTTGTACTCGCGCATGATCTCCCGGCTGGCTTTTGGGTGTTTATAGAACGGATTGATCTGCGGATGCGGCGACTGTTCAATGTATTTATAACCCCACTCCGCGACCTGATGCACCATACGCGTGATGCCGAGATCGCGGATAACATCCACATCAAAAGCGATTTTCATTGTTGTTCTCCTGCGCGTTACGTTACCCACCACCGCAATCGGCGGCTGGTGTCGCGTCAACTATAAAAACAGCCCGGCACCAGCTCTAATGCTTTGCTGATGCATTTCCATCAGTGCCGGCGGCCCGCTGCGGCAATCTTTTGCCAAATAATTATTCTATTTGCGTGAGAAATGAAACGAATGATGGTGTTTGTGCGACAGCGATCAAAAGAATGAGAGGATTTACTCATTAATTGAGGGATAACGACCGGCTTATATGGCGTGAAAGCATAACATCAGGCATTATTTTTGATAGTTTATTATCATTAAAGGGCTTAACGATGAGCAAAATTACCATGAGCGCGATTGCCGCCGCTGCCGGGGTGGGGATCGCCACCGTGGACCGGGTGCTCAATCGCCGCGCGCCGGTGCGGGCGCAGACCGAACAGAAAGTACTGGCAGCGGCGCACCGGCTGGGCTACCGCAGCAGCCACGCCCCGCTCAGCACGCAGAGCGACGGCGTGACGCTGCGCATGGGGTTTATCCTGCTGTCGGCTTCGTACTCTTTTTATCAAACGCTAACCGATGCGCTGCGCCAGCAGACGCAGCCATTTCATCCGGCCGGCAGCGAGCCGCTGTTTGTCTGGCACGAGATTGATGAGGTGGCAGCGGTGGTGGATTCGCTCTACCGGCTGGCTGAGCAGGTGGAGGCTATCGGCGTGGTGGCGCTGGATCATCCACTGATCCGCCACGCGATAGCGCACGTTTCGCGTCAGGGCGTGCGCGTCTACGCGCTGTTTTCTGACTTCTCGCCCTGTGGGCATGCTGGCTATTTCGGCCTGGATAATCAGAAAGCCGGGCGCAGCGCGGGCTGGATCGCCAGCCATCTGCTGCATCAGCCGGGTCCGGCGGGCGTGCTGCTGGGGGATCACCGCTTTATCTGTCAGGAGAGCTGCGAGAGTGGTTTTCGTTCGTATCTGCGCGAGCAGGACAGTGCGCGCCGCGTGCTGGAACCGCTCAAAACCCACGAATCGATTGCCGGTGGTTATCAGGCGACTCGCCAGCTGCTGGAGCAACATGCCGATCTGGCGCTGATTTACGCGCCGTGCGGCGGTATAGAAGGGGTCGTTCAGGCGCTGCGTGAGCAGCCGCAGCGTAAGGTGGCGCTGATTTGTCACGGCCCGGTCAATGATGGCGACCTGGCGCTGATAGATGGCACCATCACGGTGATGCTGCGCCACCAGATCGATGACATGGCACGACAGCTGGCGCAAACCGTGCAGCAACGTCACGCTGAGCGCAGCGATCATTTTTCTCAGGTCACCCTGCCGTTTGAGATCGTCATGCGGGAAAATGTCTGAGGCGTTGCGCAGTCACCCTTTGTTATCGCTCACCGGGCGACAGCCGCCCCCGCGCGCATGACGACAGCATTTGATAAAAAAATATCAAAAATTTGATAATTAAATTTATGATCGCTATCAAAGAATGAAAGTTCCATGATTGAGGTTGGTGAAATATCTATTTGATACTGACGCCAGCCCTCATCATAAGGAACCATCATGACCCTACACATTGCCAATGCGCCCTGCAGCTGGGGCGTAGACGATCCTGACAATCCTTTCCTGCCGCCATGGCAAACGGTGCTGCGCGAGGCGGCCCAGGCCGGTTACCGCAGCATTGAACTCGGGCCGTGGCGCTATCTGCCGACCGATGCCGCCGAACTGCGCCAGCAGCTGGAAGCGCATCAGCTGTCACTGGTGGCCGGCACCATTTTTGATGATTTGGTCAGCGAGGCGAATTTCCCGGCGATGGTTGAGCTGACGCACAACATCTGCCGCAACCTGTCGCAGGTGCCGTGCGCGGCACGCACGCACGGTGATAACCGACCCGCGCCCTATCTGGTGATTATCGATTTCGGCAACCCGCAGCGGGCGCAATTTGCCGGCCAGACAGAGAAAGCGCCGCGCCTGGCACCCGCAGACTGGCAGCGCATGATGCAGCACATCACTCAGCTCAGTCACATCGCCTGGCACGACTACGGCGTGCGACCGGTGGTTCATCCTCATGCCGGTGGCTGTATTGAGTTTGCTGATGAACTGGAACAGCTGGTACAGGACATCCCGCACGAGGTCGCCGGACTGTGTCTCGATACCGGCCATCTTTTTTATTCCGGCATGGATCCGCAGACCTGGCTGCAACGCTACTGGTCGCGCATCGACTATCTGCATTTCAAAGACATCAATGCGGCCGTCTGGCGCGATGTGATTGCGCGCGGCGTCGACTTTTTCACTGCCTGTGCCGAGGGTGTGATGTGCCCGCTTGGCCAGGGCGCGATTGATTACCCGGCGCTGCGGGCGTTTCTCGCTGAACGTCACTATCAGGGCTGGATCACCATTGAGCAGGAGCGCGATCCGCGCAACGCCGCCACCAGTCTGCAGGACGTCACGGCCAGCCTGCATTACCTGCATTCCATCGGATTCTGAGGAGAACAACATGATTAACGGGAGCAAAGTACTGGATCGCGCGCTGCGCTGGGGCATGGTGGGCGGCGGCGGCACCAGCCAGATCGGTTACATCCACCGTTCCGCTGCTTTACGCGACGGCAACTTCACCTTAGTGGCGGGTGCGTTTGATATTGATGCGGAGCGCGGACAAGCGTTTGGTCGCGCGCTGGGCGTGGCGGCGGAGCGCTGCTATAGCGACTACGAAACCCTGTTTAAAGCGGAAGCCGCGCGTGCTGATGGTATTGAAGCCGTCTCCATCGCCACGCCGAACAATACGCACTTTGCTATCTGCCGCGCTGCGCTCAGCGCCGGGCTGCACGTGGTATGTGAAAAACCGCTGTGTTTCACCTCCGCTGAAGCTGAGGAACTGCAGCAACTGTGTAAAGCGCAGCAGAAGATCATCGGCGTGACCTACGGTTATGCCGGGCATCAGCTGATTCAGCAGGCGCGCACCATGATTGCTGACGGGCTGCTGGGTGAAATCCGCATTGTGAACATGCAGTTTGCTCACGGCTTTCATCACGAAGCGGTCGAATTACAGAATGCCAGCACCAAATGGCGCGTCGATCCGCGTTTTGTTGGCCCGAGCTATGTGCTGGGCGATCTGGCCACCCATCCGCTGTTTATCGCTGAAACCCTGTTGCCGCAGTTGCAAATAAAACGCCTGCTGTGCAGCCGCCAGAGCTTTGTGGCCTCGCGTGCGCCGCTGGAAGATAACGCCTTTGTGATGATGGAATACGACAACGGTGCGGTCGGTACGCTGTGGGCGTCAGCGGTGAACTGCGGATCGATGCACGGCCAGAAAATTCGCGTGGTGGGGGCCCGAGCCAGTCTGGAGTGGTGGGACGAACAGCCAAACCAGCTGCGCTATGAAGTGCAGGGCGAGCCGGTGCAGATTCTTGAGCGCGGCATGGGTTATTTGCACGCCAGCGCGCTGGCAGATGACCGTATTGGTGGCGGCCATCCCGAAGGATTATTTGAAGCCTGGTCGAATCTCTATCGCCGTTTTGCGCTGGCGATGGACGCCACCGATCGCGGCGATCACGCCTTCCTGCAGGACTTCTGGTATCCGGACGTGCACGCCGGGCTGATGGGGGTACGCTGGGTGGAACAGTGTGTCAAATCGGCGGATGCCGGTGCGGTGTGGGTTGAGTGCTGACTGGCTGACGAAATTTAACCGGAGTGCGAGGCAGCGGGGCGGCATCCGTGCTTTACTGGGAGCCGCTGCGCATGCCTTCTGCAGTCGCTGCGGCGATCTGATCGATGGCGCGCTGTGCCTGTTCGCACTGATGCAAAATAGTGAAGGCATGATGGTAGAGCATTTTTCCTGCTTCGGTAGGTGTTACGCCGCGTTTGGTGCGGATCAGTAACTGCTGATTCACTTCTCCTTCCAGCGTGGCAAGCTGCTGGCTTAGCGCCGGTTGCGCAATATGCAAACTTTCAGCGGCCTGCGTCAGGCTGCCCGCGTCGACGATTTTGATGAAATATTTAAGGCGACGAAGGTTCACGATTACTCCCTCTGGCGACACGATTCGGTGTATCTAAAGCGTCCGGCACGGTGAGATGCAGCAGACGCTGAGTTAAGGACAAACGCCACGACGGCAGGCAGGTACTACGATTAACAGTTTTTTAACATCGACACGCGCAACGCGGCGTGACCGGTGGCGCAATTCGCTGGAAAGGTTTGGGCGCAATCGCAAAAGTGTGCGACGCGTCGCGCAAATGGGGGACTGGAAAGAGAGAAATAGCAGCGATACAGCTGCGAATTTTTAGCGCTAAGACCGGCAATGTAGCGAATCAATATGCTGACGCAGAAAAGCAAAAACCCAGCCATAAGGCTGGGTTTTCTGAATAGTGGTGCCCGGACGCGGAATCGAACCACGGACACGGGGATTTTCAATCCCCTGCTCTACCGACTGAGCTATCCGGGCAACGGGGCGCATTAAACCCTAATGGCTCACAGCCGTCAACGGGTTTCGTAAAAAAAGCGTAGCAATCGTGACTGATTGCCTGCTTTTCAGGCAGGCTGAACAAAAAGCCTACGCCAGCGCGCCGTTTTGCCGGCATAGCGCGATGCTCAGCACATCTTCAGCCAGACGCCGCGCGGTAGCGACATCCTGCACGTTGCGTTTCACCAGCAGCTTACTCAGACAGCCTTCGAGGATCAGCTCCATCTGATCGGCCACCATGCTGGGGTTGTCCAGCGCCAGGTCGACGAGGATTTCATGGGTGAACTGCCAGGAACTGCGCTTCTGCTGTTCGGCAAGCTGGTGCACCGGTTGATCCGGCTGGGGATAGAAACTGCAGGCGGCAATAAACAGACAGCCGGGAAAGCGGCCTTTACTGACGTGCTCTGCCAGCACGTCGTAACGCGCCAGCAGCTTTTGTGCTGCACTGAGGCGCTCATCCAGTTGCACCTGGCGGCGCCAGCTGTCGATCTGCTGGCCGTGAAAGCGCAGCGCGTCATATAGCAGGGCATCGCGATCGGGCCAGTAGCGCTCCAGCTGATCGCTGGTGAGGCCGCTTTCGCCAGCCAGCTGCTGCAGCGAGGTGGTCGCGGCCAGGCCGCTCTGTTCGAGCACATTCAGCGCATGCTCAAGGATCTGTTCGCGTTGCAAAAGACTCTCCTCCGGAATGCGGGCCCGAACGCGTGCGCCCGGGCAGTGTCGTGCAACCAGTTTCGTTTAACGCGGCAGATTGTGCAAATGGGCGCGGAAATCCGCGGCGTTAAGGAAGCCGGTGACGCGTGAATCGGCAATCTCTTTGCCCTGCGCATCAAAGAACAGGATGGTCGGCAGGCCAAGCACCTGCAGATGCTGCAGCAGCGCGTTATCCTGCGCGTTGTTGGCTGTCACGTTAGCCTGCAGCAGCTGCACGTTGCTCAGGGCACCGCGCACGCCGTCATCGCTGAAGGTGTATTTTTCAAACTCTTTGCAGGCCACGCACCAGTCGGCATAGAGATCGACCATGGTGATACGGCCCTGCGCCTGCTGTAATGCGCTATCCAGCTGCTGGCTGCTGCTGATGCGCTGAAACGGCAGGTGCGCGACGCTTTGCGTACTGCTGCTGCCAAATGCCCAGTCCTGCAGCGGGCGCGCCACCACCAGCGCGGCCGCCAGCATGATGATCGGCAGCACGCGCGCTGTGCCGCGCGCGCTGAGACTCAGGCTGAACGCCCAGGCAAAAAATGCCACGCCGAGCAGACTCCACAGCCGCAGTCCCCAGATATCGCCCAGCACGCGCTCCAGCAGAAACACCGGCAGCGCCAGAATCACAAAGCCAAAACCCTCTTTCACGCTCTGCATCCACGGCCCGCTTTTCGGCAGCAGCCGGTTGCCGAACATCGTTACAGCAATCAGCGGCAGTCCCATGCCGAAGGCGTACAGCCACAGCGTGCCGGCACCGGCCCACAGATTACCGCTCTGCGCGATATACAGCAGGATAGCGCTGAGCGGCGCGGTGGTGCAGGGTGAGCAGATCAGGCCTGCCAATGCGCCCATCATAAACACGCCCGCCAGCGATCCGCCTTGCTGACGGTTGCTCCACAGCGTCAGACGCGTCTGGAGGCTGGCAGGCAGCTGCAGCGTGAACAGGCCAAACATCGACAGCGCCAGCAGCACAAACAGCACGGAGAGGCCGATCAACACGTAAGGATGCTGTAGCGCAGCCTGGAAACGCAGCCCCGCCGCTGCCACCACCATACCGAGCAGGGTGTAAGTCAGCGCCATCCCCTGCACGTAGACCAGCGCGAGGGCGAACAGCCGGCCCAGCGAGTAGCGGCGCTGGCCACCAAGAATGATGCCGGAGATCAGCGGATACATCGGCAGCACGCATGGCGTAAAGGCCACGCCGATGCCAATCAGCAGCGCCCACAGCGGCGAAAACGGCAGCGGCGTGCGGTGAGCGGCCGGTGATGCCGCGATTACCGGCGCGGCATCACCGGCAGCCATCGCCGTCAGCGGCACCGAGCGGGTCTCCGGCGGATAGCAGAAACCGGCCGCGGCGCAGCCCTGATAGGTCACGCTGAGCGTTGCACCGGCATCGGCCTGGCGCAGGGTGATCGGCAGCTGTACGTCCTGCGGATAGATTTCGCTCTTGCCGTAAAACTCATCTTCGTGCGGCTGGCCCGGCGGCAGCGTGACCGGCGCCAGCTGCGCGAATTGCGCGCTGATGTGGAATTGCTGGCGATAGAGGTAATAGCCGTCCTTCACTTTCCAGCTCAACGTCAGCTGATGGCCCTGCTGGCTGAAATCGAAGCCAAAGGCCTGATCGACCGGCACAAAGCGGTTGTTGGTGGTGGGCGAGAACAGGCTGGCCTGCGCCGACAGGCAAAACAGCAGCGCCAGGCACAGGCTTAGCAGGCGGGAAAATCGAGCAGCCATGACGAATTAATCAGCTCCGGTGGCGAAGAAGCCGCGATGATAACACGGCCGCTGCGCCACGAGGTTTTCAGGATGTAACCACGACGCTACAGAATCAGGCTGCCGAACAGGAAGCCAAACGCCACCGAGAAGGTAATTGCCAGTACGCCGGGAATGATAAACGAGTGGTTGAACACGTACTTTCCAATGCGGGTCGAGCCGGTGTCGTCCATCTCCACCGCGGCCAGCAGCGTCGGGTAGGTGGGCAGCACGAACAGCGCGGACACCGCGGCGAAGGAGGCGACCGCCGCCAGCGGCGATACGCCGAGCATCAGTGCCGCCGGCATCAGCGCTTTGGTGGTGGCCGCCTGCGAGTAGAGCAACGTGGCAGCAAAGAACAGCACCAGCGCCAGCATCCACGGATAGCTCTGCAGCATGTCGCCGGCCAGCGTCTGGATGTCGCTCAGGTGCGCTTTGACAAAGGTATCGCCCAGCCAGGCGACGCCCATTACGCAGATACAGGCGCTCATGCCGGATTTAAACGTGCTGGCACTGAGGATTTCACCGGTTTCCACTTTGCAGGTCAGGCAAATCAGCGTAGCAACCGTCAGCATAAACACCACAATGGCTTCGTTACGCGGCAGCACCGGATTGCTGATCAGGCCCACGCTGTCGCTGATTGCCGTCGCGTACAGTACCACCGCCCCAATACCGATCAGGAACAGCAGCACCGCGCGTCTGGCTCCCGGCTTAATGTGATAAACCTGCTCACCGCGCAGCGTTACTTCACCTTTCGCCAGGCGCGCCTGGTAGACGTCATCTTCTTTGAGCTCTTTGCCGAGGAAGTTGGTGATCACGGCGGCACAGAAAATGGCCAGCATGGTGGCAGGCAGCGCGACGCCGAGCAGCGCCAGATAACTGACGCCGCGCGGTTCAAGAATCGAGGCAAAAAATACCACCGCGGCTGAAAGCGGCGAGGCGGTGATGGCGATTTGCGACGCCACTACGGCTATCGACAGCGGGCGCGAAGGGCGTACGCCTTGCTCTTTGGCCACTTCCGCAATCACCGGCAGAGTTGAAAAGGCGGTATGACCGGTGCCCGCCAGCAACGTCATCGCATAGGTCACCAGCGGCGCAAGGAAAGTGACATAGCGCGGATGGCGGCGCAGCAGACGTTCCGCCAGCCCGACCAGATAATCCATGCCGCCAGCCACCTGCATCGCGGCGATGGCCGCAATCACCGCCATAATGATCTCGATGACATCAAACGGAATCGCGCCGGGTTTCATGCCGCAAACCAGCGTCAGCACCAGCACGCCTAAACCGCCGGCAAAGCCAATGCCGATGCCGCCGAGGCGCGCACCCAGCCAGATCGCCAGCAGGACGATGAGCAATTCCACCACTACCATAGTTTCACTCCCTGAAGTGCCGCCACACGCAGCCACTTTAGTTATAGACGTCAAAATAAAAAAGCACGCCGTATTGTATACAGGCGTGCTTCAGACGACTTGATCCGGAACGGATTACTGTTCGTTTTCGTCGGTGTAGCGTTTGGCTTTGTATTCCGGGTGCATCAGGTTCTGGATGGAGAAAATATCGTCCAGCTCGGCTTCGGTCAGCAGACCGCGTTCCAGCACCACTTCGCGTACGCTCTTACCGGTTTCAGCACAAATTTTCCCGACGATATCGCCGTTGTGATGGCCGATGTACGGGTTGAGGTAAGTGACGATACCGATGGAGTTGAACACGTAGTCTTCACAGACCGCTTTGTTGGCGGTGATGCCGTTCACGCATTTTTCCAGCAGGTTGTAGCAGGCGTTGGTCAGGATGCTGATCGACTCAAACAGCGCCTGGCCAATCACCGGTTCCATCACGTTGAGCTGCAGCTGACCGGCTTCAGAAGCCATGGTCACCGTGGTGTCGTTACCAATCACTTTGAAGCACACCTGATTGACCACTTCCGGTACCACCGGGTTAACTTTCGCAGGCATGATCGAAGAACCGGCCTGCAGTTCCGGCAGGTTGATTTCGTTCAGGCCGGCGCGCGGACCGGATGACAGCAGGCGCAGGTCGTTACAGATTTTCGACAGTTTCACCGCCAGGCGCTTCAGCGCTGAGTGCACCATGACGTAAGCGCCGCAGTCTGAGGTGGCTTCAATCAGATCTTCGGCGGGCACCACCGGCAGGTTGCTGACTTCCGCCAGGCGCTGTACCGCCAGCTGCTGGTAGCCGTCCGGCGTGTTGAGGCGGGTGCCGATCGCCGTGGCGCCGAGGTTAACCTCCAGCAGCAGTTCGGCGGTGCGCAGAATGCTGCGCGTCTCTTCGTTCAGCAGTACGTTGAACGCGTGGAACTCCTGACCGAGCGACATCGGCACTGCGTCCTGCAGCTGGGTGCGGCCCATCTTCAGGATGTTTTCGAACTCCACCGCTTTGCGCTGAAAACCTTCGCTCAGCTGGCCAATCGCGTCGAGCAGTTTGAGGATCGAGGCGTAAACCGCAATGCGGAAACCGGTAGGATAAGCGTCGTTAGTGGACTGACACTTATTCACGTGATCGTTCGGGTTGAGGTACTGATATTCACCTTTCTGGTGACCCATCAGCTCCAGCCCGATGTTAGCCAGCACCTCGTTGGTGTTCATGTTGACCGAGGTGCCCGCGCCGCCCTGATAGACATCAACCGGGAACTGGTCCATGCACTTACCGTTGTTCAGCACTTCATCACAGGCCTGAATGATGGTGTTGGCGATGTGGCGGGGGATGGTTTGCAGCTCTTTGTTGGCGAGCGCGGCGGCTTTTTTCACCATCACCATGCCGCGAACAAACTCAGGGATGTCGCTGATTTTACTGTTACTGATATAGAAGTTCTCAATCGCACGCAGAGTATGAACACCGTAATAGGCATCTGCCGGAACTTCACGCATGCCTAACAGGTCTTCTTCGATACGAATGTTGTTCGCCATGATTACCTTCTTATTATTACTGCTGTGTTACTGCCGGGCATCCGGAATGGATGGGCGGCGAATAACGTGCAGGTGAAGCAATTATATTGTCGTGGAATACCAGTGCCGACATTTTATCCATCTTCGGGCTGGCGAGCACGATCATATTCTGTCACTGCAGAAATGCTTGTGCACAGATCACTTTACGGACATTTGCTGGCCCAGCGGTAATAACGATATGTGATGTACTTCGCAATTTTAAGTCAGTGGCATAAATTTAACAGCGGCGGTTGAATTTCCCCGGCCGCGTGCCCATCTCATACGTTATGGTCATGCTGACCCTTCAATTTTGCTGCCCCGCACGCTGCGTGGCGGCGCGACTCACAGGAGATATCGGTGCGCTGGTTACCGTTAGTGATTTTTTTTGTTCTGGCCTGGATTGAGATCTCGATTTTCATCCAGGTGGCGCACGCGCTCGGCGTGCTGCTGACCATGCTGCTGGTGATTTTTACCTCGTGCATTGGTGTGTCGCTGGTGAAAAATCAGGGCATGAAGAACTTTATGCTGATGCAGGAGAAGCTGGCGCGTAACGAGAGCCCGGCGGCGGAGATGATCAAAAGCGTGTCGCTGATCATCGCCGGTTTTCTGCTGCTGCTGCCGGGCTTCTTCACCGATTTCCTCGGCCTGCTGCTGTTGCTGCCGCCGGTGCAGAAACACCTGACGCTGAAGCTGATGCCGCACCTGCGCGTATGGCGCGGCCCGGGGCAGGGCCCGGATAGCGGCGTCACCATGGACGGCGAATTTGAGCGCAAAGATCAGGATCGTATCGGTCACGATAAAGATCGCTGAATGTAAGCGGGGCGGCGTAAGCCGCCCTTTTTGCTGTCTTTTTCGTCATCTGTTACGCAAACGAAAATTTTTTATTTTTTTGCCCTTGAAAGCCCCTTTTCTGCCCCTATCTCTCTCTCCACGAGGCCGGAACCCTCAAGCCCGGCGTTCAACCCAAAAATGAATGATTGGACTTCTCAAAGGAGAGCTATCAAATGAAAATTCGTCCGTTGCACGATCGCGTTATCGTCAAGCGTAAAGAAGTTGAAGCCAAATCTGCTGGCGGTATCGTTCTGACCGGCTCTGCAGCAGGCAAATCAACCCGCGGTGAAGTACTGGCTGTTGGCAATGGCCGCATCCTGGAAAACGGCGACGTGAAGCCGCTGGACGTGAAAGTGGGTGATCTGGTGATTTTCAGCGAAGGCTACGGTGCCAAGACTGAGAAAATCGACAACGAAGAAGTTCTGATCATCTCTGAAAGCGACATTCTGGCGATTGTTGAAGCGTAATTTACGCGTAATTCACTGAACGAAACGAATTTAAGGGATATTTGAAATGGCAGCTAAAGACGTAAAATTCGGTAATGACGCACGCGTAAAAATGCTGCGTGGCGTGAACGTACTGGCAGATGCAGTAAAAGTTACCCTGGGCCCGAAAGGCCGTAACGTGGTTCTGGATAAATCTTTTGGTGCACCGACCATCACTAAAGATGGTGTTTCTGTGGCACGTGAAATCGAGCTGGAAGACAAGTTCGAGAACATGGGTGCGCAGATGGTGAAAGAAGTCGCTTCTAAAGCTAACGACGCAGCAGGCGACGGCACCACCACCGCTACCGTTCTGGCACAGGCTATCGTCAACGAAGGCCTGAAAGCCGTCGCGGCGGGCATGAACCCAATGGATCTGAAGCGCGGTATCGATAAAGCCGTTGCAGCAGCCGTTGAAGAGCTGAAAACCCTGTCTGTACCATGCCAGGATTCCCGCGCTATCGCGCAGGTAGGTACCATTTCTGCCAACTCCGATGAAAGCGTCGGTACCCTGATCGCTCAGGCGATGGACAAAGTGGGTAAAGAAGGCGTGATCACCGTTGAAGAAGGTACCGGCCTGCAGGACGAGCTGGACGTGGTTGAAGGTATGCAGTTCGACCGTGGCTACCTGTCTCCGTACTTCATCAACAAGCCAGAAACCGGTGCAGTGGAGCTGGAAAGCCCATTCATCCTGCTGGCTGACAAGAAAATCTCTAACATCCGCGAAATGCTGCCAGTGCTGGAAGCTGTGGCGAAAGCCGGCAAACCACTGCTGATCATCGCAGAAGACGTGGAAGGCGAAGCGCTGGCTACGCTGGTGGTCAACACCATGCGCGGTATCGTGAAAGTGGCTGCGGTGAAAGCACCGGGCTTCGGCGACCGTCGTAAAGCGATGCTGCAGGATATTGCTATCCTGACCGGCGGTACCGTGATCTCTGAAGAGATCGGTATGGAGCTGGAAAAAGCGACGCTGGAAGACCTGGGTCAGGCAAAACGCGTGGTGATCAACAAAGACACCACCACCATCATCGATGGTGTGGGCGATCAGGGCGCAATCTCTGGCCGCGTGACGCAGATCCGTCAGCAGATCGAAGAAGCGACGTCTGACTACGACAAAGAGAAACTGCAGGAGCGCGTTGCAAAACTGGCAGGCGGTGTAGCCGTACTGAAAGTAGGCGCAGCGACTGAAGTTGAGATGAAAGAGAAGAAAGCACGCGTTGAAGATGCCCTGCACGCTACCCGTGCTGCGGTTGAAGAAGGCGTGGTTGCCGGTGGTGGTGTCGCGCTGGTGCGTGTTGCGGCGAAAATCGCAGCATCTGGCCTGAAAGGTCAGAACGAAGACCAGAACGTCGGTATCAAGGTTGCTCTGCGTGCGATGGAAGCGCCACTGCGTCAGATCGTTTCTAACGCCGGTGAAGAGCCATCTGTTGTTGCTAACAACGTGAAAGCGGGCGACGGTAACTACGGTTACAACGCGCAGACCGAAGAGTACGGCAACATGATCGACTTCGGTATCCTGGATCCAACCAAAGTGACCCGTTCTGCGCTGCAGTACGCGTCTTCTGTGGCCGGTCTGATGATCACCACCGAAGCGATGGTCACCGACCTGCCGAAAGGCGACGCACCTGACTTAGGTGCTGGCGCTGGCGGCATGGGTGGCATGGGCGGTATGGGCGGCATGATGTAATTGCCCTGAACGTCTGAGCTGTTGAGAAACCCCCGATCGGAAACGGTCGGGGGTTTTTCTTTTGCCGGCGAACAAGGTATAAGTAAGGGCGCAATACTTCGGCTTTGCGGGTTTAGGGCAATGAATGTTCAGAAAAAATGTGCGCTTTTCTGCTACGCTGCCGCCCGACACTGATGATAATAAATGGGGATTATAATGCGGATTAACCTCTCGCTCGGACTGGCAGTCGGTACCTTACTGCTGGCGGGCTGTAGCACCTCCAACCAACTGAGTGCCGCCGGCGAACGTGTCACCTTTGTTGATCAACAGCCAGGCAGCCAATGTCAGCTGCTGGGCAATGTTACCGGCTCGCAGAGCAACTGGTTGACCGGTTCAGGCGGTGAAGGCAGTTCACTGCGCGGTGCGGCCAACGACCTGCGTAACCGCGCAGCGGAGATGGGCGGCAACGTGATTTATGGTGCCACCAGTCCGACGCAGAATCTGCTGTCTGCCTTTGCCCCGCTCGACAGCAAAATGTCGGGTCAGGTGTATAAGTGCCCGTAATGGCAGAGCAGCAATAAAAAAGCCGCGAGAGCGGCTTTTTTGTTTTTGAGTACAGTTCCAGCACGGTCGCCATCAATGGCGACACTACGGTGATGGCGCCGACTGTAGGGTGCGCATTCATGCGCACCGGGCAGCTGGCAGGGAACGTCACTCCTGACGCAGCTGCAGATCCAGCGGCGTTTTGCTCGGCTCACCACCAATTTCCCGCGCCAGCTTCGGCACCATATAGCCCGACACCATGGTCAGCAGCTGCCGCACCAGCGCCCGTGCCTGCTCATCCGGCACAAAGAAGTGCGCCGCCCCCTGCACCTTATCCAGCACATGTAAATAGTAGGGCAGGATGCCGGCATCAAACAGCGCATTGCTGAGCTGTGCCAGAGTCTGCGCATCGTCATTAACGCCGCGCAGCAGCACGCTCTGGTTCAGCAGGGTGACGCCGGCGCGTTTAAGCCTCTGCATGCGTTCGCGCAGCGCCTCGTCAATCTCCTGCGCGTGGTTGATGTGGCTGACCAGCAGCACCTGCAGACGCGTATCCGCCAGCAGCTGGCATAGCCCTTCAGTAATGCGCGCCGGGATCACTACCGGCAACCGGCTGTGAATGCGCAGGCGTTTCAGGTGCGGAATGTTTTCCAGCGCGCCAATCAGCCACGCCAGCTCCTGATCTTTCGCCATCAGCGGATCGCCGCCGGAGAAGATGATCTCGTCGAGCTCGGGATGGGCGGCAATGTAATCAATCGCCGCCTGCCAGTTGCGCTTGTTGCCCTGATTATCCTGATAGGGGAAATGCCGGCGGAAGCAGTAGCGGCAGTTCACCGCGCAGCCGCCCTTGACCAGCAGCAGCGCGCGGTTTCTATACTTATGCAGTAAGCCCGGCACCACGCTGCTCTGCTCATCGAGCGGATCGGTGCTGTAGCCCGGCGCATCGGTAAACTCCTGACGGCTGGTCAGCACCTGCAGCAGCAGCGGGTCCTGCGCATTGCCGCGCTGCATGCGCTGAATAAAGGCGCGCGGTACGCGCAGGGCGAACAGACGGCGTGCCTCGCTCCCGGCTGCCAGATCCGCGTGGTTTTCGAGGGCTAAAAGTTGCAGTAATTCAGCAGGATCGGTGACAACATCAGCAAGTTGCTGCAACCAATCTTCTCTGACGGGGGGATTTAGGGTTACAATGTGTGCCATTTTTTTGGCTATTACCAGTTAATATCTACAGAGGGCCTTTATGGCGACTTATCTTAGCAACGATTTTCGTGCCGGTCTTAAAATCATGTTCGAAGGCGAACCGTATGCCATCGAATCCAGTGAATTCGTTAAGCCGGGTAAAGGCCAGGCGTTTGCACGTGTTAAAATGCGTCGTCTGCTGACCGGTTCACGCGTTGAGAAAACCTTCAAGTCTACCGACTCCGCCGAAGGCGCAGACGTGCGTGACATGACGCTGCAGTACTCCTACAACGACGGTGACTTCTTCTACTTCATGCACCCGGAAACCTTCGAACAGTATCAGGTTGAAGCCAAGGTACTGGACGACGTGACAAAATGGCTGCAGGACAACGCCGAGTGTATCGTAACCCTGTGGAACGATAAACCGATCGCCGTTCAGCCACCGAACTTCATCGAAGCAGAAATCACCGAAACTGACCCAGGTCTGAAAGGTGATACTGCCGGTACCGGCGGCAAGCCAGCGACGCTGTCTACCGGCGCCGTGATCAAAGTGCCACTGTTCGTACAGATTGGCGAAGTGGTAAAAGTGGACACCCGCTCTGGCGAATACGTTTCCCGCGTAAAATAATCGTCAAATCAGGCGCATCATCGATGCGCCTTTTTTATTCCCGCGCTCTTCCCCGCACCGCGTCTTTTTTCAGCGGCTTAACCGCCATCATGGCGTATCCGGTCTATGCTTTAAAAGCTGTACTTTTACTGCAACCAACAAGGATATGGCTATGTTAAAGAAAAGTATTGTCGCGATTTTCTCGGTACTGGTGCTTTCCTCGCTGCTTTCTGCCTGTAACACCACGCGTGGCGTAGGCGAAGATGTTGAAGCGGGCGGTCAGGCAATTCAGCGCAGCGCGCAGTAACTAAAACCGGTGCGAAACCTGCTTTCGTACCGGCTTTCTCTTCCTCCTGTTGTCCTGCCTGCACCTGTGATTTCTGAAACTGCCTGCCGCGACGGCGGTGCCGTTGTTTGCCGTCAGCAATACGGGTAGACTTCCTCCCCTTGTCTGTATAAGGAGTCATCACCATGAGCGAAACGGCAAGCTGGCAGCCGAGCGCACCCATTGCCAATTTGTTGAAACGCGCCGCCATCCTGGCGGAAATCCGGCGTTTCTTTGCCGATCGCGGCGTACTGGAAGTGGATACGCCTGCCATGAGCCAGGCGACGATCACCGACATCCACCTGGTGCCATTCCAGACGCGCTTTGTCGGACCTGGCGCGGCAGACGGGCGCGATCTGTGGCTGATGACCAGTCCGGAATATCACATGAAGCGCCTGCTGGCGGCGGGCAGCGGCCCGATTTATCAGATGGGGCGCTGCTTCCGTAATGAAGAGGCCGGGCGCCACCATAATCCGGAATTCACCATGCTGGAGTGGTATCGGCCGCACTACGACATGTATCGGCTGATGAACGAAGTCGACGACCTGCTGCAGCAGGTGCTGGAGTGCGACAGCGCCGAATCGCTATCGTATCAGCAGGCGTTTATCCGTCATCTGGAGATCGATCCGCTGTCGGCGGACAAGGCGCAGCTGCGCGAAGCGGCGGAAAAGCTGGGTGAGGGCGAGCTGGCGAATCGCGAAGACGATCGCGACACGCTACTGCAGCTGCTGTTTATGCTGGGCGTGGAACCGAAAATTGGTCTTGATAAGCCGTGCTTCGTCTATCACTTCCCGGCCAGTCAGGCGGCGCTGGCGGAGATCAGTACCGAAGATCACCGCGTGGCAGAGCGTTTTGAGGTCTATTACAAAGGCGTGGAGCTGGCCAACGGTTTCCGCGAACTGACCGACAGTCGTGAACAGCGTCAGCGTTTTGAGCAGGATAATCGCCGTCGCGCTGCGCGCGGTTTGCCGCAGCATCCGATTGATACTTACCTGCTGGATGCGCTGGCGCACGGCATGCCGGCCTGTTCCGGCGTGGCGCTGGGCGTGGATCGCCTGATTATGCTGGCGCTGAAGGCCGATGCGCTCAGTGAGGTGATCGCTTTCCCGGTCGATCGCAGCTAGTTACGCCGCGGTTCTGCACACCCGGCCGCGGCTCATCGATGGCGCTGTCCGCGGCCGGGTGCGTTTACGGCGAGGTATTATTGGCCGCTTCCGGAAACTCCTGGATGGTAACCGGCAGCGTCATCTTCTGCTCATTGCGCAGCACCTGCACATCAATCACCGATCCCGGGCGGATTTCCGCCACCTGGTCCATGGTCTCCTGCGCGGACAGCGCCGGCTTGCCGTTCACCTGCAGCAGGACATCGTTGGCCTGAATGCCGGCGCGATCCGCCGGACCGCCCGGCGTCACTTCACTGACGATAATGCCCTGCACCCGATCGAGGTTGCTGCCCTGACCGTGCAGCGGCGGCAGCTCGCGCCCGGTAATACCGATATAACCGCGGATCACCCGGCCATCACGAATCAGCTTATCCATAATTTTGGTCGCCAGCGCGGTCGGAATGGCAAAACCAATGCCTTCCGGAGTTTCGCCGTCGTTGCTTTTGTCGAAGGTCAGCGTGTTGATGCCCATCAGCTCGCCCAGCGAGTTAATCAGCGCGCCGCCGGAGTTCCCCTGGTTGATCGAGGCATCGGTTTGCAGGAAGTTCTGCCGACCGGAGGAGCTCAGACCGATGCGGCCGGTGGCGCTGATGATGCCCTGGGTGACCGTCTGGCCGAGGTTGTACGGGTTGCCAATCGCCATCACCACATCACCAATATGCGCGACACGTTTGGCGTTAATCGGGATTACCGGCAGATTAGAGGCGCTGATTTTTAACACCGCCAGATCGGTCATGGCGTCGGAGCCCACCAGCGTCGCTTCAAAAAAGCGTCCGTCCTGCAGCGCGACGATAATCTGGTCAGCGTTATTGATGACATGTTTGTTGGTGAGGATGTAGCCTTTCGCGTTCATGATGACGCCGGAACCGAGCGTGGTAATGCCGCGATTATTGTTACCGTGCGCGCTGCGGTTATAGACGTTGACCACCGCCGGCACAGCACGGCGCACGCCCTGATTGAAACTGAAGGGCGCTTCATCGGCGCTGCTGTCGTGATCAAAGGTGACGTTGCTGCCCATTCGCAGCGCCGGGATCGCGACAAGCAGTAAACCTGCCACGATCAGGCCCATCACCACAGAACGTAAAAGTTTAAGAAACATGGTGTTATTTCAGGCAAGAGTTGATCGCAGGGCAGAATAGCACGAGAAGGGCGGACAAACACCTGCTTGTCCGCCCGTTGCGAGGATTATCGCAGAAGCAGGTAAATACTCTCGTCGCCGCGCACCACGTTCAGCGCCAGTACCGGCGGTTTGCCCTCCAGCACTTTGCGCATCTCGGCGAGGCTCTGCACCCGCGTACGGTTAACGCCGACAATCACATCGTCTTTCTGCAGGCCAACCTGTTCTGCCGGCGTGCCTTTTTCGATGGTATCGACTTTGACCCCTTTATCGCCGGCTTTGGTATTGCCGTCACTGAGCGTGGCGCCCTGCAGCGCTGGCGACATCAGCTGGGCGCTGGCGGTACTCTGCGCGCTCTGTTCCAGCGTTACGGTCACCGTCAGCGGTTTGCCATCGCGCAGCAGACCGATTTTCACCTGCTGGCCTGGCGGCGTGGTGCCGACTTTCACCCGCAGTTCGGCAAAGCTGGTGATTGGCTTATCGTTAATGGCGGTAATGATGTCGCCCGCTTTGATGCCCGCCTGTTCCGCCGCCGACTTCGGCAGCACTTCAGAGACAAATGCCCCGCGCTGCGCATCGACGTTAAACGCTTTCGCGATATCGGCGGTCATTTCTGTCCCTTTGATCCCGAGCTGACCGCGCTTCACTTCGCCGAACTGAATCAGCTGCTGAGCCAGGTTCATCGCCATGTTGCTGGGGATGGCAAAGCCAATACCAATGTTGCCGCCGCTCGACGCCAGAATGGCGGTGTTAATGCCGATCAGCTCGCCGTTGAGGTTCACCAGCGCGCCGCCAGAGTTACCACGGTTGATGGCGGCATCGGTCTGAATAAAGTTCTCCAGCCCTTCCAGATTCAGCCCGCTGCGGCCCAGCGCCGAGATAATGCCGGACGTCGCCGTCTGACCGAGGCCGAACGGGTTGCCGATAGCCACGGCAAAATCACCCACTTTCAGCGCGTCAGAATCAGCAATTTTCACCTGCGTGAGGTTTTTTGCGCCTTCTACCTGAATCAGCGCGATGTCGGTTTGCTCGTCATGACCAATCAGCTTTGCGTCATATTCGTTGCCATCACTCAGCTGCACGCTGATTTTATCCGCACCGTTTACCACGTGATTGTTGGTCAGAATGTAGCCTTTAGCTGCGTCGATGATGACGCCGGAACCCAGCCCTTCAAACGGCTGTGGCTGAGACTGCCCGGGCGCCTGGCCAAAGAAGCGCTTCAGCGGCTCGGGAATATCCTGGCCCTGCTGACCGCTGTCGGTGCCCTCGACATGCACGCTGACCACCGCCGGCAGCACTTTTTCCAGCATCGGTGCCAGGCTTGGCAGTGCTTGTCCCTGAATCTGTGCCGGCAACGTGGCCATGGCACCCGGCGTCGCCGCCAGACTCATCCCAATGCTCAAGGCTAATGCGCTTAACAGTCGTGCTGGTTTTTTCATTGCTATGACGCTCTCGCTGCGAAAAGGGGGATAAAAGAAGTGTGACAGTTATTGGTAATAAGCGTTCGGAAAACAAAAAGGGCACAGCCATGCTGTGCCCCAAAAGGATTAACTGCGGGTGGTGCGTTCGCCGCTGCGCAGCAGGCCCGATGCGCCTTCAGAGTAGTCGCGCGGGATCTGCACCGGCGCCTGGTCGTTATCGGCCTCGGCTTCCGTCAGCTGGTAAGCAAACGGGTTTTTCTCGCCCGGCAGATTTGGCAGCAGGTCATTCGACCCTTTCGCCATGTGCTGATACAGCTGGCGATAGTCGCGCGCCATGTTGTCCAGCAACTCTGCGCTGCGCGCAAAGTGGTTGGTGAGCTCTTCGCGGTAATCCGCCAGCTCCGCTTTGGATTTTTCCAGTTCGTACTGCATGCTGCGCTGCTCACGCAGCTTTTTGTTGCCAAAACGCATCGCTACCGCGCCGACAATAATGCCAATCACTAAACCAATCAGCCCGTATTCCCAGGTCATAATGACTCCCGTGTAATTTCCGTTGCTTCGTAGGGCATTGCTTCTGTTTCAACTTCAATAGTAGCCACTATACCCGTTAATCCATCGGAAGTGGAATCCTCGGGCTGTATCGCTTAGTGTAGAGCGGCCTAATTTTCGACAACCGACACGTGAATCGGACTTTTTCAGGGATTCTGAGAGAACCATGCAAACCTCATCTCCGCTTGCGCGCTATGAGCAGGCGCTGTCGCAGGGCGAGTTTCGTCCGGACGATGTACAACGTGACGCCATCACCCGTTTAGATCGCATCCAGCAAGGCCTGATTGCCCGCCAGCAGCAGCCGCAGCCGGCAGCGAAAGGGCTGTTTGGCCGCTTATCGAAGCTGATGAATAAAGCGCCGGAGAGCCATGAAGCGCCGGTGCGTGGCCTGTATATGTGGGGCGGCGTCGGACGCGGTAAAACCTGGGTAATGGATCTGTTTTTTCAGTCTATTCCTGGCGATCGCAAACTGCGTCTGCATTTCCATCGCTTCATGCTGCGCGTGCACGAAGAGTTAACGCAGCTGCAGGGCCACAGCGACCCGCTGCTGATTGTCGCTGACCGTTTCAAAGCGGAAACCGATATTCTCTGTTTCGACGAGTTTTTCGTCTCCGACATTACCGACGCAATGCTGCTTGGTACCCTGATGGAAGCGCTGTTTGCCCGCGGCATTACGCTGGTGGCGACCTCCAACATTCCGCCGGATGAGCTGTACCGCAACGGCCTGCAGCGGGCGCGTTTTCTGCCGGCTATCGAGCAGATTAAGCGCCACTGCGATGTGATGAATGTCGATGCCGGCATTGATTATCGCCTGCGTACCCTGACATCGGCCCATCTGTGGAATTTCCCGCTAAACGACGCAACGCACGCGGAGATGGAGCGCATGTTCAGCGCGCTGTCCGGTAAACCGCGCGGCGACGCGCCGGTGCTGGAGATTAACCATCGTCAGCTGCCGACGCTCGGCGTTCACGAAGGCGTACTGGCCATCAATTTCCTCGCGTTGTGCGGTGAAGGGCGCAGTCAGCACGATTACATTGAGCTGTCGCGCCGCTTCCACAGCGTGCTGCTGTACGATGTGCCGGTGATGATTTACAAAACGGAAGACCAGGCGCGGCGGTTCCTCGCGCTGGTGGATGAGTTCTACGAGCGCCACGTCAAGCTGGTGGTGGCGGCAGAAACCTCGCTGTTTGAAATCTATCAGGGCACGCGGCTGAAATTCGAATATCAGCGCTGTCTGTCGCGCCTGCAGGAGATGCAGAGCGAGGAGTATCTTCGCCTGCCGCACCTGCCCTGAGGGGCAAACAGAAATCACCGCTTCGGGCGCAAAAAGAGTCGATCTTTAGATTCGACTTCTCTATAATCTTGCGACCCCACGTTACAGCACAGGCTTTCTTTTCCCGGAAAACTGTGTGATCCGGTAACTCTACCTGAGGGGGTGGGCTTGCTGGGCGAATTGGTCGTGTGAGCCTCAATCGTTAACTTAGCGTTTGGGATTTCACCAACGTGTAACTTTTATTTGGGTAAGCTTTTCAATGAAAACTTTTACAGCTAAACCAGAAACCGTACAGCGTGACTGGTATGTTGTTGACGCAACTGGCAAAACCCTGGGTCGCCTGGCGACTGAACTGGCGCGCCGTCTGCGTGGTAAGCACAAAGCGGAATACACTCCGCACGTTGATACCGGTGATTACATCATCGTTCTGAACGCTGACAAAGTTGCTGTAACCGGCAACAAGCGTAACGACAAGATTTACTATCACCACACTGGCCACATCGGTGGTATCAAGCAAGCGACCTTTGCAGAGATGATCGAACGCCGTCCTGAGCGTGTGATTGAAATCGCGGTTAAAGGCATGCTGCCAAAAGGCCCACTGGGTCGTGCTATGTACCGTAAACTGAAAGTTTACGCAGGTAACGAGCACAACCACGCGGCGCAGCAACCGCAAGTTCTTGACATTTAATCGGGATTATAGGCAATGGCTGAAACTCAAAACTACGGCACTGGTCGCCGCAAAAGCTCTGCCGCTCGCGTCTTTATCAAGCCGGGTAGCGGTAACATCGTAATTAACCAGCGCTCTCTGGAGCAGTACTTCGGTCGTGAGACTGCACGCATGGTCGTGCGTCAGCCGCTGGAGCTGGTTGATATGGTTGGTAAACTGGACCTGTACATCACCGTTAAAGGTGGTGGTATTTCTGGTCAGGCTGGTGCGATCCGTCACGGTATCACCCGCGCTCTGATGGAATACGACGAGTCTCTGCGTTCTGAACTGCGTAAAGCGGGCTTCGTTACCCGTGACGCGCGTCAGGTTGAACGTAAGAAAGTCGGTCTGCGTAAAGCACGCCGTCGTCCACAGTTCTCCAAGCGTTAATTGCTGGCTGCTTCGGCAGTTACAATTGGCTCAAAAAACCCGCTTCGGCGGGTTTTTTATTGCCTGAATCGCGGCTTTTTCAGCGCAAAAACGCGAGCTTTCCCCGCATTTTGCCCGCAAATGATTATCCCCGCCCCACAAGCTGCTTAAAATCTGGTAAACTGACTGACACTTTGCGCCCGTGAGTCGCGGCGTTGTGCATACTGCTCCTGTCGGGACGACCGGACAATGCCCGTGACGCCCGGCTGTGTGCGAATCTGATGAGCAGGTGAGTCGCCGCGTGGTTGGCTATTCGCAGTATTTTTTTGTGAACAAACTTGGAGGTTTTCATGGCTGTCGCTGCCAACAAACGTTCGGTAATGACGCTGTTTTCTGGTCCGACTGACATTTTCAGCCATCAGGTACGTATCGTGCTGGCTGAGAAGGGCGTCAGCGTGGAGATCGAGCAGGTTGAAACGGATAATCTGCCGCAGGATCTGATTGACCTCAACCCGTATCGCACTGTGCCAACGCTGGTCGACCGTGAACTGACGCTGTATGAATCCCGCATCATCATGGAATACCTCGATGAGCGTTTCCCGCATCCGCCACTGATGCCGGTTTATCCGGTCGCGCGCGGTGAAAGCCGTCTGATGATGCACCGCATTGAGCAGGACTGGTACAGCCTGATGCGTACCATTGAAACCAGCAGCGGTGCCGAAGCCGATGCCGCGCGCAAGCAACTGCGCGAAGAACTGCTGGCCATTGCGCCGCTGTTCTCACGTACGCCGTTCTTTATGAGCGAAGAGTTCAGCCTGGTGGATTGCTATCTGGCGCCGCTGCTGTGGCGTCTGCCGCAGCTGGGTGTGGATCTGGCTGGCGCAGGTTCGAAAGAGCTGAAAGGCTACATGACGCGCGTATTTGAACGTGACTCCTTCCTCGCTTCTTTGACGGAAGCCGAACGTGAAATGCGCCTGCAAGCCCGGGGCTAATCTATGGAAATGTCGCAACTTACTGCCCGCCGTCCCTATCTGCTGCGGGCCTTTTATGAATGGCTGCTCGACAACCAGCTGACGCCGCATCTGGTGGTGGATATCAATCTGCCTGGCGTACAGGTGCCGCTGGAGTACGCTCGTGACGGACAGATTGTCCTGAACATCGCGCCGCGCGCGGTGGGTAACCTTGAGCTTGCCAACGATCAGGTGCGCTTCAATGCGCGTTTCGGCGGCGTGCCGCGCCAGGTATCCGTGCCGATGGCTGCGGTGCTGGCGATTTACGCGCGCGAAAACGGCGCCGGCACCATGTTCGAACCGGAGCCTGCGTATGAGCTGTCCGGCGACGAGCAGGAAGGCGGCCAGGAAGAGACGCTGATGTCGGTGATTGATGGTGACCGTCCGGACGATGCGACGGATGACGACTCTTCACCGGATGACGAACCGCCGCCGCGCGGTGGACGTCCTTCACTGCGCGTAGTGAAGTAAATCGCGGAAAATAAAAAACGGGCTGACTAGCCCGTTTTTTTATGCCTGTGTCGCGGCGCGGCTTAGCGCGCGGCAGACCAAAGGAAGCGCAGCGCTCCCTTTGTACCGATCTTAATAAACGTCGCGCAGATAACGCTTATCTTTCTTCAGTTGATCGATATAGGCTGCGGCACGCTCGCTGGAAAGACCACCGAACTGACGCACCACTTCATACAGCGCGGCATCGACATCTTTCGCCATGCGTGAGGCATCGCCACAGACGTAGAAGTAGGCGCCTTCCTGCAGCCAGGCGTACAGCTCAGCGCCTTTCTCCAGCATGCGGTTCTGCACGTAAATCTTCTCTTCCTGATCGCGGGAGAAGGCCAGGTCGAGATGCGTCAGCAGACCGCTCTGCTGCCAGCCCGCCAGCTCATCCGCGTAAATGTAATCATGTTCCTGATGCTGGTCGCCGAAGAACAGCCAGTTTTTACCTTCAGCACCGGTCGCCTGGCGCTCCTGCAGGAAGGCGCGGAACGGCGCGATGCCGGTACCCGGACCGACCATGATCAGCGGGGCGTTATTGTTCGCCGGCACGCGGAACGCTTTGTTCGGCGAAATAAAGATCGCCGGCTTCTCTCCGCGACGCACGCGTTCAGCCAGGTAAGTGGAGCACACGCCTTTACGCTCACGGCCACCGCTGTGATAGCGCACGGAAGCGATGGTCAGATGCACCTGGTTAGGGTGCGCCTTCGAGCTGGACGAAATGGAGTAAGCACGGTGCTGCAGCGGACGCAGCATCGCTACCAGCTCCGGCACCGACAGATTACGCTTCAGCTCGAGCTGCAGCAGATCCAGCGTATCTTTGCCCCACAGCCAGTTGGCCAGTGTGTCTTTATCGTCGTGCTGCAGGACGTGCAGCAGCTCCTGGTTGGTAGTGTGCTGTCCGACCCACTCAATCAGCTTGCGCGACGGCTCAGAAATCTCGAACTGATAGGTCAGCAGATCGCCGAGGTTACGGTCAAAGCCCGGCACCGGGGTTTCGTAGTCAGCTTTCAGCTCGCTCAGCAGCAGGCTCACCAGCCCGGCATCGTTAACCGGGATCACGCCCAGCGCATCACCGGCTTCGTATTTCAGGCCGCTGTCGCTCAGGTCAAATTCGAAGTGACGGATATCTTTGGCGGACTGCTCGCCGGACAGACGCTTATTGGTCACCAGCGCCGCCGCGTACGGGTTTTGCTTGTTGCTGCCCGGGATCACCGGCGCTTCCGGCGCGCTCTCCAGCACCGTGCCGCTGCTGCCCGCGCTGGCGGCAAACTGTGGCATGGCACTGCCAATCCACTCGCTGGAAGGCTCTTCGTAATCGATGTCGCAGTCGATGCGATCCACTACGCGTTTCGCCCCCAGCTGCTCCAGGCGCATATCAATGAACTTACCGGCCTGGCAGAAACCGTCGTAGCCGGTATCGCCGATTGCCAGCACGGCAAAGTGCATCTGCTCCAGACGCGGCGCGGTGCTGGCTGAGATGGCCTGCCAGAACAGCTGTGCGTTGTCTGGCATTTCGCCTTCGCCGTAGGTGGAGGTGACGATCAGTACATGACGCATGGTGGCGAACACATCCAGATCCACTTCACCCAGTGCCTGCACTACCGGCACCAGGCCTTTAGCGCGCGCCGCCTTGGCTGCGGTCTGCGCCAGCGCTTCGGCGTTACCGGTCTGGGAACCAAACAGAATATGCAGCTGGGTGGTGGCGCTGGCGCCCGCTGCCGGTGCGGTCTGCTTGTCTTCTAATACCAGCAGGCGCGAGTGGAGACCGGCGAGAAACCCCGCCAGCCAGTATTTCTGTTCGCCGTTAAACGGCGCGTCTTCAGGAATGTAAGGAATCTTCATGGATATCAGTACTCAAACCGTTTTATCGTCATCAATCTTCTTTCGCAGCGCAATCAGGAGAGTTTCCCGACCGCGGCGGCAATCTCTGGCAGTGCGGCGCGTGCAAACAGCTCTTCAAAATCAGGCAGATGGCCCAGCACCTCACGGTTGCAGGCGTCCTGATAAATGATCCAGCCATAGGTTGCCAGGCTGTCCATGGAGCGAATGTTGCGCTGCGTCAGCGCGGCTTTGTAATCCGACATACGCTTGGCGGCGATCAGGCTTGCCAGCTCATCATCACTGTAGTTCTCAATGGCCGCACGGGCATGACGCTGCAGCTTGCTGACCAGCGCGAAATCTTCGGTCATCAGCAGGTTGCGAACCGCTTTCTCGACTGCCGCGTCTTCCACCGCTGTGCCTTTCGGCAGTTTGCCCAGCGCCAGCTGCTGCGCGAAGCTCAGAACAGTGTAGTTATTCAGCAGAACAAACATCTCCTGCGTATCGGTCGCGCCGTAGGCCGGTACCGCACCGTCGGCGATGGTTTTGCCCGCACGCCAGGCTGATTTGAACTTGGCAACCTGATGCGCGGCCAGCGACGTGGACAGCTCTTCCAGCAAATCCTTACGCGTTTTCGCTTTCAGGATTTCACCGCCGTCCTGATACAGCAGCAGCGAGCGCGGCATCACATAAACGAAGTGCTGACACTCGGTTTCCCAGTTCTCCAGCAGCCATGCCGCGCGCGGCGACTGGGTGGCTTCGAGGTGCCAGTGCAGCATGGTCAGCACTGCCTGCTTGTGCACCTGCGCCATTTCGTCTTCGTCAGCGATGGAGCCGAACAGCACCGAATCACCGGCGGCGTGCGCGGCCAGGGAGCGGTACGGATCGTACTGATAGGCGAAGCCGCCGCTCATGCCGTTACCGAAACCTTTACCAAAGGTGCCGAGGTTAAGAATCGCGCCGTTGGTCATGTATTCACAGCAGAAGTCGCCGACGCCTTCCACCACCGCGGTGGCGCCCGAGTTACGCACGGCGAAACGGTCGCCTGCCTGGCCCTGAACAAACAGACGACCGCCGGTCGCGCCGAACAGCGCAAAGTTACCGATCAGCACATTGCCGTCGCTGTCCTGTGCGCCGCCGCCCGGTGACATCACCACCAGTTCGCCGCCACACTGACCTTTACCGACGCCATCGTTACAGGTGCCGTAATGCTTCATCTGCATGCCGTCGTTGCAGAACGCGCCAAATGACTGACCGGCTGATCCGCGGGTATCAATCTGCACTGTGCGCGGTGCCAGATATTTCCGGCCACGGTCATCCTGCAGTACCGCTGGCAGTGCGGCCAGCTGCTGCGCCGACAGCTCGTGGTTCAGCATGCGCTCAATATCGATCGCCAGCTGACCGCCAACGCTCTTGTTACGGTTGTTCAGCGTCACGCCGTTACCCAGCGTAATCTCGCGGCGGGCGGCATCAACCAGCTGCGCTTTCAGCTCTTCTACCCAGCCATCGTCCAGCTCGAAATCTTTTTCCAGATACACCGGCTGAGCGATCTTCTGCTCCGGCACCACGGTCAGCATGGCGCGCAGATCGAGTTTGCCCACTTCCAGCGGATGATCCATCAGGTGCAGCAGGTCAGAGCGGCCGCGCGCTTCACGCAGCGAACGCAGACCGAGGCGTGCGAGGAACTCACGCACTTCCTGCGCCACGTTGATGAAGTACTGCGCCAGCTGACGCGGATCGCCATCGAAGGCTTCAGCGTTAGTGGTGAGGCCTGCCGGGCATTTGACGTTACAGTTTTTCGCCATCACGCATTTCAGCATCATCAGCGCGGTGGTGCCGAACTCGAAGCTGTCGCCGCCGAGCAGGGCCGATTTGATCACGTCGCTGCCGGTCTGCTGTGCGCCGGAGCAGCGCAGCTGCACTTTGTCACGCAGCCCGTTCGCGCACAGCGCCTGGTGTACTTCGGCGATACCGATTTCCGCCACGCGCCCGGTGTATTTCAGGCTGGTGACCGACGCCGCGCCGGTGCCGCCGGTGTTACCGGCGACGTTGATAACGTCTGCGCCAGCTTTTGCCACGCCGACTGCGATAGTGCCGATGCCTTCAGACGACACCAGTTTGACGATAACGCGCACGCGCGCCGCTTTACAGTCGTGGATCAGCTGCGCCAAATCCTCGATAGAATAAGTATCGTGGTGCGGCGGCGGTGATACCAGCTCAACGCCCGGCGTACCGCCACGCGCGGCCGCAATCTCCACCGTCACTTTCGGTGCTGGCAGCTGACCGCCTTCGCCCGGTTTAGCGCCCTGGCCAATTTTGATCTCCAGCTCTTCCAGCATCGGGTCGGCCAGATAAGCCGCCCACACGCCGAAACGACCGGACGCCAGCTGTTTGATGCGCGATGCGCGAATGGTGCCGTGGCGTGAATAGTGTTCGCCACCTTCACCACAGTTACTCATTCCGCCCACCATATTGGTGCCGTGCGCTACCGCTTCGTGCGCCGGCGCGACCAGCGCGCCGTGGCTCATGGCGCCTGAGGCGAAGGTACGGGTGATTTCGTGCGCCGGCTGAATCTCTTCCAGCGGCAGCGAGGGCAGCGCGGTAAAGATTTTTGCCAGATAGTCTGCTGCCTGACCGTAAGCGGTAATGTGCAACACGCCTTCAGTGATGCTGCTGCTTTCGATCTCATCGTTAAAGCGGGTTTTCAGCGCGCGTGACAGCGCGGCCAGACGCTCGCTCTCCGGCTTCAGGCCGGCAATGGCATCAATCAGACGCAGCTCAAACTGGTTGAGGCTACCGTTCACCGCTTCGCAGCGCAGGCCGCGAATGGCGAAGCCGTTATTGACCAGCGAGTAGCGGCCCAGCTTGCGGCCAAATTCGGCTTCGCTGTCCACGTGGGTCAGATCGCACGGCAGCGCGAGGATGTCGCGCAGCGCCGCCGGACGACGCTTACGCTCAGCGTGCATCAGGCTGGAGAACTGACGGTAATCCGGCGTGATAGCAAAGCTGTCGATCACCGCATTCGGGATGCGCTCGAAGCTGCTGTCTTTAAACGACTCGGCTTTGATGCTGAACGCGTTGTCCAGCCTGGCCAGCGTCATCAGACGGATAAAGTTGTCCTCTTCGCGCGCTTTGTCGGCGAAACGAATCGGCTGCTCTGTCATATCAATAAAGGTACGTACTGCGATGGTGCCATACGAGTGGCCCGCACCCTCAGAACGTTCTTTGAACAGACCCAGCAGTGGCACTTCGGCTTCGCCCTGAATTTTCAGTGCGCTCTGGTGCCAGTCCACCGCCATTTGCGCGATGGCCGGGAAGCCCGCGCCGCCCACCGGAGTTTTGATATTCGGGAAATATTTCTTCAGCACCGGATCTTCGGTATCGAGGAAGTTCGGCTCGAAGAACTCACCGCAGCTGTAGCTCTCAACGGTACACAGGCCCACTTTGCCCATGGTTTTCATCAGCGCTTTTTCTGCCGCTTTGGCATAGCGTTTGAACGCTTTGTTGCCTTCTTCACCTTCGCCAAACTTCTCTTCTGCACGCATCTGTACGCCCAGCGGATACACGGCGGAGGCGCCGAAGCCGAGCGTGGCGGCGATATGGTGCGAGGAGATGCTCTGGCCGCTCTCGACCACCAGTGACACATCCAGACGCAGGCCTTCCTGCACCAGACGCTGGTTGATGGCCGACACCATCAGCAGCATCGGAATGGCAGCATGGGTTGAAGAGATATGGCGATCGGTAATCACCGCGATGCCGCCCTGCTGACGGGCAAAATCCACCACCTGCTGCGCCAGGTTATCGATAGCGTTTTCCAGCGCTTTGGCGTTGGCGGCGCGGCTGACGATGTCTTTACCGATCACCGGCTCATACAGCATCTCGAAGCGCGCATACGGCGCCACTTTCTGCTCGCGCAGACGCAGCATGTCCAGGTGCGTCAGGATTGGGCTTGGCACGATGATCTGCTGGCCTTTACTGCGGCCGAGGTGCGGTTTAGCGCCGAGTGCCACGCGCAGCGTCATGCCGTCCGCTTCACGGATGGAGTCGAGCGGCGGGTTGGTGACCTGTGCAAAGCGCTGCGAGAAGTAGTGCGCCATGCCGCCTTCATGATCGGACAGGCCATTGATGGCGTTGCCGTAACCCATCGCGGATATCTTCTCAGCGCCGGTTTGCAGCATCGGGTCCATCATGAATTTGAAGCTTTCCTGGTTGTAGTAGTAAGCCACAAAGCGCTGATAGGTTTTCAGGTCGCCGCGATAGCGCAGCGGCGAGCCGAGTTTCTCTGCCGGCACTTCCGGCAGCTGTTGCAGTTCAACGCGTGCCGCCTGCACCAGGGACAGATAATCTTTTTCCGCCGCCAGCTTTTCCAGCGCCTGCACGGTGGTGTAAGAGCGTTTCTCTTTGTGATCGTAATAGAGCATGCCGCCAGCTTCGATACGGCCACGGCGCAGCACGCTCTCCGGTGGGAAGGCGATCTGGCCGGCTTCTGACATCGCACCGATATACTCAGCGGTTTCGACGGAGCGCAGCGGACGCAGGCCAAGACGGTCCAGCCGTGCGCCAATCACTTCGCCGTTACCAAAGATCAGTGCGGCGGGGCCGTCGTTCTTCTCTTCATACAGCGAGAAGTATTCCAGCATGGCGCGCACTTCAGCCGACAGCGAGGTGTCGTTTTCCCACGCCGGCGGCATCATTGAAACCACGGCGTTGATCAGATCGAGGTTATCTTCCATCAGACGGCTGTGGATGCTCTGATCGAGACGCGAACTGTCAGACTGGCCTTTTGGCCGCACGATCTTTTTGCCGCGCGCCAGCATCAGTGCCGCTTCCGCGATGCGGTTTTTACGGTCCGTGTTCAGCTCACCGTTGTGCGCCATCAGACGGAACGGCTGCGCCATTGTGGTATGCGGATCGGTATTGGTGGAGAAGCGGGTATGGAAAAACAGTCCGCGCACCTGATGATCGGGATCGGTCAGATCTTTGAAGTAAGGAATTACTTCGTTGGAGTTCAGGCGGGCTTTGAACACCTGAGTGCGCGACGACAGCGACAGCGGATAAAGGCCGCCGAATTCGCTTTCGGTAAAGGCGCGTGCTTCGATGTCCAGCAGCGCACGGTAAATGTGGCGCTCGAAGTCGCTCTGCTCGGTAACGTCCTGCGGTGCGGCAAACACCCACTGCACGATCGGCAGCTGGAACTGCTGTGCGGCCGGGCGCGTGACGCTGTTGTCCAGCGGCATATCACGCTTCAGCAGCACCGGGAAGTTGTAAGCGGCCAGCGTCTCTTCAACCAGACGCTCTGCGTTCGCGCGCAGCGCCGCATCTTTTGGCACAAAGAAGTTGCCCACGCCAAAGCGGCCCGCTTCCAGCGCCTGACCGGTCAGCTTACGGAAGAAGTTCAGGGAGAGGTCAACGTTAACGCCCGCGCCATCGCCCACACCCTCTGCAGACATCCCGCCACGGTGCGGTACCGTGCACAGGGCGCTATGCGCCATCTGCAGGATTTCATGGGTCTGCTCGCCGTCCTTGCGGGTAATAAAACCTACACCACAGCTGTCGCTTCCTGCTGATGGATCATACAAACCCCAGGGGTTAGGTTGTTGAGTGGACATTGAGGGTCTCCTTAAACTGCTTTAGACATTACCTGCATTATTTCAGGCACAGAGCGCTGCTGCGTGCTGTATCAATTTGTTTTCGCGCGCTTTTACGCGGACGTCGCAACACCGGACAACGACAATCAAGGCACTGATTCACGTCCTTGATTGGCTGTCCATAAAATCCGGTCTCTAAGGGAGATAACTTGCATCCAGAGGGAGTCTTCTTGCTGCATAGATATGCCGAGACACAGTCCCGACTGGAAAGCATCCAGCGGAATTCCAACTTATCGGGAAAGCGAACTCAGGTCAAATAGCCAGCTTTATTACGGTTAATCAGCCTTTTTGCGATTTAACTGTATGATTATTATGTTTTTATTACGTAAATATATGTCAATCTGACCTTTCTGATTCCCTTATGAAGTGTGAGCCGTCTCACTGTGTGATCGGCCTCATATTTCCAGACCATGCTGTTGAATGTAGGGATGCCAGCACAAAATTCTGTTTGGACCGTTTCGTGCACAGCATGTATCTGTTTTTCTTATGGCGGAACATTTGAATCAAAACGCGGTTGCCATTAGTAAAATTAATTAACCGGGGTGTGATTAAAACAGCACTTAAGCTGAATGGATATGCAATAACGGAAGGCAACCATCAGGAGGGATGGCTGCAGAAAGCGGATGCGCCGGGCACGCGGCACCGGGACCCGCAAAAGCGCGGCCCTCCAGATTATTCAGTTAGCAGAATTAGTCAAGCGCTTTAGGCATAAAGGCGCGAACGTCGGCGAAACGCCGCGCTGCTGCACCATAACAGGGCGTAAAGTCAGTCCGCACGGCGCGTGCGGCGGCGCAGCGCGCAGATAATTACGCTATGATGAGCCAGATTCGTTCAGGGAGCGCGTAATGAAACAGATTCGTCTTTTAGCACAGTACTACGTGGATTTAATGGTCAAGCTCGGGCTGGTGCGGTTTTCACTGCTGCTGGCTTCGGCGCTGGTGGTGCTGGCAATGGTGGTGCAGATGGCGGTCACCATGGTGCTGCGTGGCCACGTTGAAAGTATCGACGTCGTGCGTTCGGTGTTTTTTGGCCTGCTGATTACCCCGTGGGCGGTCTACTTTCTCTCCGTAGTGGTCGATCAGCTGGAGGAGTCGCGCCAGCGGCTGTCGAAGCTGGTGGACAAGCTGGAGGAGATGCGCACGCGCGACCTTGAACTGAATCAGCAGATGAAAGAGACCATCAGCCAGCTGAACCAGGAAATCAGCGACCGTATTAAAGCAGAGCAGGCGCGCGAGCAGGTGATGGATAAGCTGCGCGAAGAGATGACGCGGCGTGAACAGGCGCAGATTGAACTGGAGCAGCAATCTTCCTTCCTGCGTTCGTTCCTTGATGCCTCGCCCGACCTGGTGTTCTATCGCAACATCGACAAACAGTTCTCCGGCTGTAACCGTGCCATGGAACTGCTCACCGGCCTGAGCGAGAAGCAGCTGATTGGTCTGACGCCGCGCGACATTTATGACGAAGATGCCGCCACCAAAGTGCTGGAGACCGATGAGAAGGTGTTTCGCCACAATGTGTCGCTCACCTATGAACAGTGGCTGCAGTATCCGGACGGGCGCAAAGCCTGCTTTGAAATCCGCAAAGTGCCGTATTACGACCGCGTCGGTAAGCGCAGCGGCCTGATGGGCTTCGGACGCGATATTACCGAGCGTAAGCGCTATCAGGACGCGCTGGAGAACGCCAGCCGTGAAAAGACCACTTTTATCTCCACCATCAGCCACGAGCTGCGTACGCCGCTTAACGGCATCGTCGGGTTAAGCCGCATCCTGCTGGATACCGATCTCAACCAGGAGCAGCTGAAGTACCTGAAAACCATTCACGTCTCGGCCATCACCCTCGGCAACATCTTTAATGATGTGATTGAAGTCGACAAGATTGAGCGGCGCAAAGTGCAGCTGGATAACCAGCCGCTGGATTTCACCGGCTTCCTCGCCGACCTGGAAAACCTCTCCGGCCTGCTGGCGCAGCCGAAAGGGCTGAAGTTCGTCATGGCACCGGAATTGCCGCTGCCGCACAAAATCTCCGCCGACGGCACGCGCCTGCGCCAGATTCTGTGGAACCTGATTGGCAATGCCGTGAAGTTTACCCGGCAGGGCGAAATCGTGGTGCGCGTCGCTTATCGCCAGGACGAAACGCTGCACTTTGAGGTGCAGGACTCCGGGATGGGCATTCCGCAGGAAGAGCAGGACAAAATCTTCGCCATGTATTACCAGGTAAAAGATCAGCACGGCGGTAAACCGGCCACCGGCACCGGGATTGGCCTGGCGGTGTCACGCCGGCTGGCGCAGGCGATGGGCGGCGATATTACTGTTAGCAGCGCACCGGGTCAGGGCTCGTGCTTTACCGTGGAAATCCATGCGCCGCGCGTGGCGGATGAAGTGGAAGATGAGGATCAGGACGACAGCATGCCGCTGCCGGCGCTGCACGTGCTGCTGGTAGAAGATATTGAGCTCAACGTGATTGTGGCGCGCTCGGTACTGGAGAAGCTGGGTTGCAGCGTGGAGGTGGCGATGACCGGCGGTGAGGCGCTGGCGATGTTCGATCCGCAGGAGTTCGACCTGGTGCTGCTGGATATCCAGCTGCCGGACATGACCGGCCTCGATGTGTCGCGCGCCATTCATCAGCAGCACGCCGGCGTGACGCTGCCGCCGCTGGTCGCGCTGACTGCCAATGTGCTGAAGGATAAAAAAGAGTATCTCGATGCCGGCATGGACGATGTGCTGAGCAAACCGCTGGCGGTGCCAGCGCTGACCGCGATGATCAAGAAATTCTGGGATTACCAGGCCGAAGCGGAAGCGGTGGTGAGTGACGCCGACGCGGAACAGTCACGCACGCTGCTGGATGTCGACATGCTGGAGCAGTATATCGAGCTGGTTGGTCCGGGGCTGATCACCCAAAGCCTGACGATGTTCGAGCAGATGATGCCGGGTTATCTTGAGGTGCTGGACTCCAACATGATGGCGCGTGACCAGAAGGGCATCGCCGAAGAGGGGCACAAGATCAAAGGCGCGGCGGGCTCCGTCGGCCTGCTGCATCTGCAGAAGCTGGCGAAACAGATTCAGTCACCGGAATTGCCGGCCTGGTGGGATAACGTGCAGGAGTGGGTCGACGAGCTGAAACACGAGTGGCGGCACGACGTTGAAGTATTACGGAACTGGGTTGCGGAGCGGGAAAAATAGCGCGGGCCAGAAAAAAAATGACCCCAGTCGAAACCGGGGTGCGCGAATACTGCGCCAACACCAGGGAAATGGGCGCTGCTGCTATTATTAGAAATCGAATACAAAAGCAACAGCGTGGTATTGGTTAACGCTTCAAAATCACCTTAGCAAATTCGCCACAGCTTGTGACAAGATTCATTAAATTGTGTGATGTTGAGCAGCGTTTAAATACAGAAAACATTAATTTGCTGACACAGTCAAGCAAGGAATCAATTTCTTTGGCGTATTGCACTATTTTTGAGCAAATGTCCGGTTTTTTGCCTGGTTTTCCCACAGTCGCGGTCCGGAAAGCGCTGCGCGGCGAAGGGAAACGGCAAAAAGCGCAGCGCAACGGCCGTTTTTATGCTCATGTTATTGATTCTAATAATGAATAACCAGATTTTGCGGCGGTTATCCAAAACGTTTTGGAAACCCCCGGCTGAAAGTTCCAGTTTGGGCATTGAACGGTTAGCGTAAACCGGATGGGCGGTAAAACGTTTTACAGGTTGCGCCCTGGCCTGAAGCGTAATTGTCGCTATTTGCGCCGTGTTTTTCAGAATGGTCTCGGTTGTCAATCAACATCTTCACTGACTACTAAAGATGATAGTTAAACATCGTGAAAGCTTTAACGTGAACGGTATCACAATCGGTTAAGTATTTATGCCCGTGCGCGCTGCGCGATTTTTCTGCATGGAACCGATTCCTTTTTGCCGGAAGTGCTTGATGCGACTGGCTCTAATAGAGGAACGATGGTTGCCCGCGCAATGAGTTTGGCTGGTGGTCGCGATGCCGCAGAGATAAAATTCCGGCTTGCATCACCGCTATTTGAAATCATGACCTGAGTAATTGATTAATCCAGGGAACCGGTAAGAGACGATTGCATGAGTAAGAGTAAAGGGAAGATGGTCCAGCGCCTGAAGCGGCTGGCTGGCAGGGTGCTTCTGGCATGGCTGGGTCTGTGGCTGGCCGGTATTGTGCTGTTCGCATTTTTGCCGGTGCCGTTTTCGGCGGTAATGGTGGAGCGGCAGCTTGGCGCGTGGTTCAGCGGACGCTTCGATTATGTCGCGCATTCAGACTGGGTGGGAATGGATGAGATTTCACCGTGGATGGCGCTGGCGGTGATCGCCTCGGAAGATCAGAAATTCCCCGAGCACTGGGGCTTTGACGTGCATGCCATTCAGCAGGTGCTAGACAATGACGGCAGTGAACGGATGCGCGGTGCATCAACGCTGTCTCAGCAGACGGCGAAGAATCTGTTCTTGTGGGATGGCCGCAGTTGGGTGCGCAAAGGGCTGGAGGCCGGGCTGACGGTGGGACTGGAAACGGTATGGACCAAACGCCGCATTCTGACGGTGTACCTGAATATTGCGGAATTCGGTAATGGAGTGTTTGGTGTGGAAGAGGCATCGCAGCGCTATTTCCACAAGCCTGCCAGCCGGCTGAGCATGGCGGAAGCCGCTTTGCTGGCGGCGGTGCTGCCGAATCCGATTCGCTTCCGCGCGGATGCGCCGTCCGGCTACATTCGTCAGCGCCAGCAGTGGATTATGCGCCAGATGCGCCAGCTGGGCGGTGAGGGCTTTCTCAACCGTTACCAGCTGCACTGACGTGGTTAGTCTTCGTCAAAACCGGCTTCAAACAGCTCAATGACCGCGGCCAGCGCCTGGGTTTCCTGCGGGCCGCTGGCCTCGATTTCGATATGACCGCCTTTAGCTGAGTCGAGCATCAGTAGCGCAATCACGCTGCTGGCTTCGGCTTCGGTACCGGCCTCGTTACGCAGCAGCACTTCCGCATCAAAACTCTGCACCAGCTCAAACAGCTTCATCGCCGGGCGCGCATGCATACCCAGCTTATTTCGAATCTCAACGGTTTGCTTCACGGTCATGATTTGCGTTTTTCCAGGGTGCGATGACGGGACTGCACATTTTTACCGCGCGAACGGAAATAGTCTGCCAGCTGTTCGGCAATGTAGACCGACCGGTGCTTACCGCCGGTACAGCCAATCGCCACCGTCAGATAGCTGCGGTTATTGGTTTCCAGCATCGGCAGCCACAGCTCGAGATAGCTGCGTGTCTGGTAGATAAAGTTGTGCACTTCGGTGTGACGATCGAGGAAGGCCGCCACCGGACGATCGAGCCCGGTCATCGGACGCAGTTTCGGATCCCAGTGCGGGTTGGGCAGAAAACGCACGTCAAACACGTAATCAGCGTCGATCGGGATGCCGTGCTTGAAGCCGAAGGATTCAAACACCATGGTGAGTTCACGCTCACGCTTGCCCAGCAGGCGCGTGCGCAGCATTTCTGCCAGCTCATGCACCGACATCTCTGAGGTATCGATGATCAGATCGGCACGCGAGCGCAGCGGCTCCAGCAGATCGTTCTCCTCATCAATGGCGCTTTCCAGCGACAGATTTTTGCTGGAGAGCGGATGCAGGCGGCGCGTGTCGCTGTAGCGGCGGATCAGCGTGTTGCGATCGGCGTCCAGAAACAGCAGCTGTGGCGAGAACGCTTCCGGCAGATTGTTCAGTGCCTGCTCAAACACCTCCGGTGATTCCGGCATGTTGCGCACGTCAATGCTAACCGCCGCTGAGATATTGCGCTCGGTTAAGGTGTTCGCCAGCTCCGGCAGCAGCACCACCGGCAGGTTATCGACACAGTAGAAGCCCATATCCTCAAGGGCGCGCAGCGCGACTGATTTTCCTGAGCCTGACCGACCGCTAACGATCATCAGCACCATCACATTTCTCCCGTGTTAAACCGGCACGCAGGCCGGTAAAAGTGTCTGTCGCTTAAGCGTGATCTTCCTGAGCTTCTGTAATGATGGCGTAGAGCTCTTCATCGCTCTGTGCCGCGCGCAAACGGCGGCAGACGGTTTTATCCGCCAGGCGTTTCGCCACCAGCGACAGGGTGTGCAGATGGGTTTTGCACTGGTCTGCGGGCACCAGCAGGGCAAACAGCAGGTCAACCGGCTGGTTGTCGATGGCGTCAAAGGCGATAGGCTGGTCGAGGCTGATAAACACGCCAACGGCGCGCAGCGTATCCTCCTCCAGCTTGCCGTGCGGGATGGCGATGCCGTTGCCAATGCCGGTACTGCCCATGCGTTCACGGGTCAGGATGGCTTCAAAAAGCGTCTGGTGCGGCAGATTGAGCTGCTTAGCGGCCAGCTCGCTGATAATTTCCAGCGCGCGCTTTTTACTCTGGCAGTGTACGCCGCTGCGGGTGCAGTCCAGCGAAAGGACCGCGCTCAATTCCAGTGTCAGATCGTTGTTCATCATCGTTTCACTTGCGTGTTCACATAGCCGTAAGGCACGTACCGGGACACCGCGAACGGGCAGGGCAGGTGACTGCAGGCGCTTGCGCAGATGACAAAACGGGGCGGTGACCCGCCCCATTTCTCCTCTGAGTGCTGAACCCGTCAGCACTCTGCAAGCGTGAAGGTTAGTGTTTTTTCAGTTTGTCTTTGTGTTTGGTCAGCTGACGGGCCAGCTTGTCAATCAACCCGTCGATGGCCGCGTACATGTCTTCCGCTTCCGATGTGGCGTGCAGCTCCCCGCCGTTGACGTGCAGGGTTGCTTCCGCAATCTGCGTTACCTTCTCCACTTTCAGAACAATATAAACCTGATTGATACGATCAAAATAGTGTTCCAGTTTGGCAAATTTGTTATTTACAAATTCGCGCAGTGGGTCGGTTATCTCAACATTCAGTCCGGTAAGGTTTAGCTGCATAGGTCTTCCTTCTTGTTTCGGTCAAACCAGCTGCTTGCGCTGGTTTGATGGCGGTATAGATAAAGACTCGCGATACTTAGCAACCGTACGTCGCGCCACCATGATGCCCTGTTCAGATAACATGGAGGTCAGTTTGCTGTCGCTCAAGGGTTTTGCGGGATTTTCCGCGGAGATTAATTTTTTCACCAGTGCACGGATCGCCGTCGACGAGGCTTCGCCACCGCCTTCGGTGCTGACGTGACTGGAGAAAAAATACTTCAGTTCAAAAATGCCACGCGGGCTGTGCAAATACTTTTGCGTGGTGACGCGGGAAATGGTGGATTCATGCATATCCACGGCCTGGGCGATATCCGCCAGCACCATCGGACGCATATGCTCTTCACCCTGTTCAAAAAACGCCTGCTGCTGTTCGACAATACAGCGCGTCACTTTCAGCAGCGTGTCGTTGCGGCTCTCCAGGCTCTTAATCAGCCAGCGGGCTTCCTGTAAGTTGCTGCGAATAAACTGACTGTCACTGTCATTACGCGCAGAACCGCCCATCGCGGCGTAATGCTGATTGATTTTCAGGCGCGGCAGGCTGTCGGCGTTCAGCTCCACCGTCCAGCGCGTGCCAGTCTTGCGCACCAGCACATCGGGAATCACATACTCGGGCTCGCTGGTATTGATGGACTGCCCGGGGCGCGGATCGAGCGACTGAATCAGCAGCATCGCTTCCTTCAGCACCTCTTCTTTCAGCCGCGTCACGCGCATCAGGCTGCGGAAATCGTGGTTAGCCAGCAGGTCGAGGTGCTCGCTGACAATCAGCCGAGCTTCGTTCAGCATCGGCATATCGGCCGCATACTGCGACAGCTGCACCAGCAGGCAGTCACGCAGATCGCGTGCGCCGACGCCCACCGGATCGAAACGCTGTACGCGCTTCAGCACCGCTTCCACCTCTTCCAGCGTCAGCTCTTCGTCACCAATACTGTCACAAATGTCCTGTAAGCTGACGGTGAGATAACCGGTATCGTCAATGGCATCGACGATGGAGGTAGCGATGGCGCGGTCGGTGTCGGTGAACGGCGTCAGTTCTACCTGCCACATCAGATAGTCCTGCAGCGACTGCGTGGTTTCACCCTGATACACCGGCAGCTCGTCGTCCTGGTAATCGGTGCCGGTGCCGGAGGGCGTACCGGCCGTGTAGATCTCGTCCCAGGTGGCATCGAGCGGCAGCTCTTCCGGCATCTCTTTCTGTTCGAGTGCCTCACGGGTATCTAACGCCTCGTTCTCCTGAAATTCGCGGGCGTCGACTTCATCGTGCAGATCGGTTTGTTCAAGCAGCGGATTGCTTTCCAGCGCCAGTTGCAGTTCCTGCTGGAGTTCAAGCGTAGAGAGTTGCAGCAAGCGGATTGCCTGCTGCAACTGGGGGGTCATCGCCAGCTGTTGGCTGAGCCTGAGTTGCAAACCTTGCTTCATAATCCGGCTAGAATTTCCTAAGCAAATGTCGGGTATGCCGACACCTTATCAGAGTCTGAACTCTTCGCCCAAATAAACCCGCTTAACCTGCTCATCTGCAAGAATTTCATCTGGCGTGCCGTGGGCAATCAGATGGCCCTGGCTGACGATATATGCGCGCTCACACACCGCGAGCGTTTCACGCACGTTGTGGTCGGTGATCAGCACGCCGAGGCCGCTGTCACGCAGGTGTTCGATGATCTTTTTGATATCGATAACGGAGATGGGGTCAACGCCGGCAAAAGGTTCATCCAGCAGGATAAACTTTGGATTGGCGGCCAGCGCACGGGCAATCTCGACGCGGCGACGTTCACCGCCCGACAGCGCCTGGCCCATGCTGTCGCGCAGATGGCCGATGTGGAACTCGTCCATCAGCTCATTGGCGCGATCCTGACGCTGCTCTTCCGTCAGGTCGTCACGCACCTGCAGTACCGCCATCAGGTTGTCGTAGACGCTCAGACGGCGAAAGATCGACGCTTCCTGCGGCAGATAACCGATGCCGCGCCGCGCGCGCGCATGCAGCGGCAGAATACTGATATCTTCTTCATCAATGATGATGCGGCCGGCATCACGCGGCACGATGCCGACCACCATGTAGAAGGTGGTGGTTTTACCGGCCCCGTTGGGGCCCAGCAGGCCGACAATCTCGCCGGATTTCACCTGCAGGCTGACATCTTCTACTACGCGACGGCCTTTGTAGGCTTTCGCCAGGTTTTCAGCGACTAATGTGGCCATAGCGATCAGTTACTCTTTTTGGGGCTCGCAGACGAACCGTTTTTATCCTGCAGCTGCGACGGCACCAGCACGGTGGTGACGCGCTTGCTCTGGCCCTGACTATAGGCCTGCATTTTCTGCTCTTTCACCAGATAGGTGATGCGATCGCCTTTGATGTTGCTGTCCTGCTGCTCGATAAAGGCGTTGCCGGTCAGCTCGACGAAATCGTTGGCCAGCTCATAGTGCAGTTTGGCGGCGTGCCCCTGCACCGGTTTGCCGTTGTCCTGCATCTGATAAAAGGTGGCTGGATTGCCGTAGGCATCAACGATGGTTTTGTTGCTGTCGCCGCCGGGACGCGTTACCACCACTTTATCGGCGGTAATTTTGATGGTGCCCTGGGTCACGATCACGTTGCCGGTAAAGGTGGCGACGTTACCCTGCAAATCGAGCGCCTGGTTCACCGAGTCGATGTTAACCGGCTTGTCCGAATCGCCTGTTAACGCCAGCGCCGGCAGGCTGGTTGCCAGCAGCGCACTCACCAGCAGCAACTTAAGGCTATTTTTGTTCATTTTGAATTTCATAGGAGGTTTTGACCTTTTCAAGCAGCTCGGCATTCTTTGTCCGTAGGTTGCCGCGCATCTTCATGCCAGTGGAGTTAAAACTGCGGCCAAATAGGGTGACCTGATCGTCAGACGTCACATCCTGGCTGACCAGATTAACCTGAGCATTATCCGTGATGATGCGCTCAAGCTGGGAATCCTGCGTCAATGTGTGTACTTCAACGTGGCCATAAAGATACAGCATACGATCTTTCGTCAGCTTTGCCTTGTCAGCACGAACCGACCACGTGGGCACTTTGTTTTCGTCGTAAGTGGTCATCACCGGATTATCGAACCAGCTCACTTCTTCGGCCGAAAAGTAGGTCACTTTATCCGAGACCAGCTTATAGGCCAGCGCACCCGTCGGGTTATACACCACGGTGCTGGAGTTGGCGCTGGTATAGGTCGGCGCCTGATCGTTGGTCGCCACCGGCGTGGCGCTGTCGTCCTGGTTGGTAAGATTCCAGCCGATCAGCACCAGGGCGATCAGCGCCAGAATCAGCGTTATCCAACGCCTGCTTTTACTCATACTGATTGCCCTTTGGCATCCTCAAATTTGTTCTGCGCCAGCAAAATCAGGTCGCATAGCTCACGTACTGCACCGCGACCGCCAGCAATGCGCGTCACGTAATGCGCGCGCGGCAGTAATACCGGATGCGCATCGGCGACGGCCACGCTCAGACCCGCCTGTGCCATTACCGGCCAGTCGATCAGGTCGTCACCAATATACGCGACCTGGTCTGCCGATAGTGACAGTTTATCCAGGAGTTCGCGCCAGGCCAAAAGCTTATCCGACTGTCCCTGGTAAAGATGCGTAATGCCGAGCGTTTTACAGCGATCTTCCAGCAGTTTAGCGCGACGGCCGGTAATAATAGCCACTTCGATGTCCGAGGTCAGCAGGCAGCGCACGCCGTAACCGTCGCGCACGTTAAAGGCCTTTAGCTCTTCACCGCTGTTGCCCATGTAAATCAGGCCGTCGGACATCACGCCGTCGACATCGCAAATCAGCAGGCGGATATTGGCCGCCCGCGCCATCACGTCGGCGCTCACCGGGCCGTAGCAGGTGTCGACCATCGTGGTTTCAGCACTCATTGTTGTTTCCCGTTCAGACCACGCCAGCGCGCAGCATGTCATGCATATGTACCACACCGAGCAGGCGATCGTCATCGGCCACCAGCAGCGCAGTGATGTTTTTGTTTTGCATCAGATTAAGCGCGTCCACCGCCAGCAGGTTAGGGCGCACGCGAATCCCGCCGCGCGTCATCACATCCTGGATGCGGGCCGACTGGAAATCGATGCCCATATCGAAGATGCGGCGCAGGTCACCGTCCGTGAAAATCCCTTCGATTTTCATCAGGTCGTCGACAATCACTGTCAGGCCGAGGTTTTTGCGCGTGATTTCCAGCAGCGCGTCGCGCAACGAGGCGTCACGGGTGACGTGGGGAATTTCATCGCCGCTGTGCATAATGTCGCTGACGTGCAGCAGCAGTTTGCGCCCCAGTGCGCCACCCGGATGCGACAGCGCGAAATCTTCCTGCGTGAAGCCGCGCGCTTCCAGCAGCGCCACCGCCAGCGCATCGCCCATCACCAGCGTGGCGGTGGTGCTGGAGGTCGGTGCCAGCCCGAGCGGACAGGCTTCCTGCGGCACTTTCACGCATAAATGCACATCGGCAGCCCGGCCCATGGCGCTCTCCGGACGGCTGGTCAGGCAAATCAGCTGCACTTTCTGCCGTTTGAGCACCGGGATCAGCGCGAGGATTTCGCCCGACTCGCCGCTGTTCGAGATGGCGATCACCACATCGTTGGTGCTGACCATGCCGAGATCGCCGTGGCTGGCTTCACCCGGGTGGACGAAGAACGCCGGCGTGCCGGTGCTGGCGAAGGTGGCGGCCATTTTCTTGCCGATATGGCCGGATTTGCCCATGCCCATCACCACCACTTTGCCACGGCAGGCAAAGATCATTTCGCAGGCGCGGCTGAAGTCGGCGTTAATATACTGGTCGAGCTGTTCCAGCCCTTCGCGTTCAATGCGCAGTACCGCTTTACCTGCCTGCTGGAAGTCGAAATCCGGTTGCTGATGTGACATGGTCAGTCATCCTTAATAGCTTGCGATAAGCGTGGGGCTGAGCCACAGCCACAGCACCCACACGATAAATCCACCTAACAGCAGCGTGCCCGCGATGCGGCCGATGCGGCGCTTGCGCAGCAGGCACAGCAGGGCGAACAGCACGCTGACGCCCAGCATAATCCAGTAATCCCGCGCAAAGGCGTGCGCATCGATCGCGCCGGGATGCACCAGCGCAGGCAGGCCCAGCACAATCGCCAGATTGAAGATATTGGCGCCAATCAGGTTGCCGATGGCGATATCGTCTTCGCCTTTCAGCGCGCCGGCCAGCACCGTGGCCAGTTCCGGCAGACTGGTACCGACAGCAATCAGCGTCAGTCCCATCACCAGTTCGCTAACGCCGAAGTAATCCGCAAACACTGTGGCGTTGTCGATCACCATGCGCGTCGACATCGGCAGAATAATCAGCGCCACCGCCAGCCAGAGAAACGCCACCGTGTTGCCGCTTTCGTCGCGCGGCAGCTCCGCCAGTTGTTCACGCGTCAGGGTGTCATTATTATCGCGCTCGGCCCGCCGGGCGATGCGGATCGCCACCAGCAGATAACCCAGCGCCAGCAGCAGCAGTGCCACGCCATCCAGCCGGCTGAGCTGGTTATCAAACAGCATGATGCCGCTGAGCAGTGAGACCAGCAGCAGCAGAGGGAGTTCGCGGCGAATCAGATTGGAGTGTACGGTTAAAGGGTGCAGCAGCGCAGCGCCACCAAGGATCAGCAGAATATTGGTGATGTTCGAGCCCAGCGCGGTACCCACGGCTAAATCCATCTGACCATGCTGCGCGGCAGAGAACGAGACGATCAGTTCCGGCAGTGAAGTGCCAATGCTCACCACCGTCATGCCAATGATCAACGGGGGAATGCCAAGGGATCGACACAGGATCGCGGCGCTGAACACCAGGCGGTCAGCTCCGTAAGCCAGTAAAATCAATCCGATAAACAGCAGGGCAGTGGCTACGAACATGAAAAATCCTTGATGGATAACGGTGCCGGCAAACCTTGTCCGACAGGTAAAAGCAGTGCGCGTGCGGAATCAGGCGCTGATTTTGACTGTCTGAGAGGCAAAAGTAAATTTTAAGGCCGTTTTCGCCACACCGGACGGGTAAGTTTCTGTAAAACTATCGTGCATTGTGGTTTACCAGGCTACCATCCACCACGTTAATTACGCCCGATCCGTTTAAAGAGGTAATGATGATCCAGCAGCAAACGAATCTGGTTGAGGTTCGTGGCGTCAGTTTTACGCGCGGCAATCGCACCATCTTCGACGACATTTCGCTGACCGTTCCGGCGGGCAAAGTCACGGCGATTATGGGCCCTTCCGGCATCGGTAAAACCACCCTGCTGCGCCTGATTGGCGGGCAGCTGCAGCCGGACAAAGGTGAGATCTGGTTTCGTGACCAGAACATTCCGACGCTGTCGCGCCGTAAGCTGTATGACGTGCGTAAAAAAATGAGCATGCTGTTCCAGTCCGGTGCGCTGTTCACCGACCTTAACGTCTATGAAAACGTTGCCTGGCCGCTGCGCGAACACACCCGGCTGCCAGCTGAATTGCTGCACAGCACGGTGATGATGAAGCTGGAAGCCGTCGGACTGCGCGGCGCAGCCCAGCTGATGCCGGCCGAACTCTCCGGCGGCATGGCGCGCCGGGCGGCGCTGGCGCGTGCAATTGCGCTGGAGCCGGAGCTGATTATGTTCGACGAACCCTTTGTCGGCCAGGATCCCATTACCATGGGCGTGCTGGTCAAGCTAATCGATGAGCTCAACCATTCGCTGGGCGTCACCTGCATTGTGGTTTCACACGACGTGCCAGAGGTCTTGAGCATTGCCGATCATGCCTATATTGTTGCCGGGCAAAAGATTATTGCTCAGGGTAGTGCGCCGCAGCTGAGGGAGAATCCCGATCCGCGCGTGCGCCAGTTTATTGAGGGTCATGCGGATGGTCCGGTGCCGTTCCGCTTCGCTGCCGGGGATTACCTCAGCGATCTGACCCGCACAGGGAGAAGCTAAACTGATGTGGTTACAGGCACTGGCGTCATTTGGGCGTCAGGGAATTAACACCTGTGCGGCCTTTGGCCGGGCGGGCTTAATGCTCTTCCATGCGCTGGTGGGTAAACCGGCGTTTCGTAAGCATGCGCCGCTGCTGGTGAAGCAGCTGTATAGCGTGGGCGTGCTGTCATTGCTGATCATTGTGGTCTCCGGCCTGTTCATTGGCATGGTGCTGGGGCTGCAGGGCTATCTGGTACTCACCACTTACAGCGCGGAAACCAGCCTGGGTATGCTGGTGGCGCTGTCGCTGCTGCGCGAACTGGGGCCGGTAGTCACCGCGCTGCTGTTTGCCGGGCGCGCCGGTTCGGCGCTCACTGCGGAAATTGGCCTGATGAAAGCCACTGAGCAGCTCTCCAGCATGGAGATGATGGCGGTCGATCCGCTGCGCCGCGTAGTGTCGCCGCGCTTCTGGGCCGGCTTTATCAGTATGCCGCTGCTGGCGCTGATCTTTACCGCGGTGGGCATTGCCGGTGGCGCGCTGGTCGGGGTGGCCTGGAAAGGCATCGACCCGGGTTTCTTCTGGTCGGCGATGCAGAACGCGGTCGATTTTCGTACCGATGTGATCAACTGCCTGATCAAGAGCGCGGTGTTTGCCATCACGGTGACCTGGATCGCGCTGTTCAATGGGTATGACGCCATCCCGACTTCGGAAGGGATCAGTCGCGCGACGACGCGTACCGTAGTCCATGCTTCGCTGGCGGTGCTTGGACTGGATTTTGTGCTGACGGCACTGATGTTTGGGAATTAATGCAATGCAAAGCAAAAAAAACGAAATCTGGGTTGGCGTGTTTATGCTGGCGGCGCTGCTGGCGCTGCTGTTCCTCAGCCTGCGCGTCGCCGATCTTAAATCGCTGGGTACTGAGCCAACGTGGAAGCTGTACGCCACCTTCGATAATATCGGCGGCCTGAAAGTCAGCTCGCCGGTGAAAATTGGCGGCGTGGTGATTGGCCGCGTCACCGACATTTCACTGGATGACAAAACGCTGTCGCCGCGCGTCACCATGGATATCAGCGAACAGTATGCCAATAAAATTCCTGACACCAGCTCGCTGGCGATTCGCACCCAGGGTCTGCTGGGTGAGCAGTTCCTCGCGCTCAACTTAGGTTTTGACGATCCGGAGCTTGGCTCGGCGATGCTGAAAGATGGCGGCACGCTGCGGGATACCAAATCGGCGCTGGTGCTGGAAGACCTGATCGGCCAGTTCCTCTACAAGAGCGGCGACAACAAGGACAATGAGAAATCGTCGGGCGCCGCCAGCGCGAGCGCCCCGGCAGCACCTGCTACAACGGAATAACCCAGAGAGGTACAACACGATGTTAAAACGTTTCCTGATGGTGGCCCTGCTGGCCATCGCGCCGCTGGCGGCAAACGCAGCGGACGCCAACCAGAGCAATCCGTACAAGATGATGAACGAAGCGGCGGAGAAGACCTTTACCCGCCTGAAGAACGAACAGCCGAAGATTAAGCAGGATCCGAATTACCTGCGCGAAATTGTGCGCCAGGAGCTGCTGCCGTACGTGCAGATTAAATACGCGGGGGCGCTGGTACTGGGCCGTTACTACCGCGAAGCCACGCCGGCGCAGCGCGACGCCTACTTTGCCGCGTTCGGGGATTATCTGGCGCAGGCTTATGGTCAGGCGCTGGCGTTATATCACGGTCAGACTTACCAGATTCAGCCTGAGCAGCCGATTGGCGATGCCAATATCGTGGCAATTCGCGTCACCATCATCGATCCCAACGGCCGTCCGCCGGTGCGCCTTGATTTCCAGTGGCGCAAGAACAGCCAGACCGGCAACTGGCAGGCTTATGACATGATTGCCGAAGGCATCAGCATGATCACCACCAAACAGAATGAGTGGAGCGATCTGCTGCGCACCAAAGGCATCGACGGCCTGACTGCGCAGCTGAAAACCTATGCCGCGCAGCCTATCACCCTGGACAAGCAGCAATAATGAGCGAACCGTTACGCTGGCAGCGCACTGCCAGCACGCTGGCCCTGAGCGGCAAACTGGACCGCGATACGCTGCTGGCGCTGTGGCAGGCGCGTGACAGCGCCATGGCCGGTATCACCACGATTGACGTGGCGGCGCTGGATCGGGTTGATTCTGCCGGGCTGGCGCTGCTGGTGCATCTGCGCGAAATCGCGCGGGCGCAGGGCACGACGCCGCTTTTCAGTGGCATCACCGATAAGCTCGACTCGTTAATCAAGCTGTACAACCTGCAGCAGATTATTGTTTCTGCGGAACAAATCGCCTGATTAACGGCGCTGCTGACAAAGCCCCTGTTTTTTTCAGGGGCTTTTGCGTATTTAAGAGTCAGGCGCTTTCCTCTAAGATATCCGCCTTATTATTATCAAGTGAAGCAATGAGCGATGGAAAATAGTGAAGTTCAGGCCGTGCTAATGCAGGCGCTGCCGTTAGAAGAAGTACATGTTCTCAGCAACGATGGCAGCCATTTCCAGGTCATTGCCGTGGGCGAAATGTTTGGCGAGCTGAGCCGCGTAAAGAAACAGCAGGCTGTGTACGCGCCGCTGATGGAATACATTGCGGATAACCGTATTCATGCGGTGTCCATCAAGACTTATACCCCAGCCGAGTGGGCGCGCGACCGTAAACTCAACGGTTTCTAAGCGCCACTCTGGCTGTTTTGTTGATAGATAATTGAGAGCCGTGTTAATGGACAAATTTCGTGTGCAAGGCCCCACCCGTTTAAGCGGTGAAGTGACCATTTCCGGGGCGAAGAATGCTGCGCTGCCGATTCTGTTTGCTGCGCTGCTGGCTGAAGAGCCGGTAGAGATTCAGAACGTGCCGAAGCTGCGTGACATCGATACCACCATGAAGCTGCTGAGCCTGCTCGGTGCGCGCGTGGAACGCAATGGTTCGGTCCACGTTGATGCGCGCGAAGTTAATGTCTTCAGTGCGCCGTACGATCTGGTGAAAACCATGCGCGCCTCCATCTGGGCGCTGGGGCCGCTGGTGGCGCGTTTTGGCCAGGGCCAGGTTTCTCTGCCGGGCGGCTGTGCGATTGGTGCGCGTCCGGTCGATCTGCACATTACCGGCCTGGAGCAGCTGGGTGCCGAGATCAAACTGGAAGAGGGCTATGTTAAAGCCTCTGTGGATGGTCGCCTGAAGGGCGCGCACATTGTGATGGATAAGGTCAGCGTGGGCGCGACCGTGACCATCATGAGCGCCGCAACGCTGGCGACGGGCACCACCATCATTGAAAACGCGGCGCGTGAACCGGAGATTGTCGACACGGCAAACTTCCTTAACACGCTGGGCGCGAAAATCAGCGGCGCCGGCACCGACAAAATCACCATCGAGGGCGTTGAGCGCCTCGGCGGCGGCGTCTATCGCGTGCTGCCGGACCGTATCGAAACCGGCACCTTCCTCGTGGCCGGCGCTATCTCGCGCGGCAAAGTGGTGTGCCGCAATGCGCAGCCAGACACGCTGGACGCCGTGCTGGCGAAACTGCGTGACGCGGGTGCGGAGATTGAAGTCGGTGAAGACTGGGTGAGCCTGGATATGCACGGCAAGCGTCCGAAAGCGGTTAACATCCGTACCGCACCGCACCCGGGTTTCCCGACCGACATGCAGGCGCAGTTTACGCTGCTCAACCTGGTGGCTGAAGGCACCGGCGTCATTACCGAGACCATCTTTGAAAACCGCTTCATGCACATCCCGGAGCTGATTCGTATGGGTGCGCACGCCGAAATCGAAAGCAACACCGCTATCTGTCACGGTGTTGAAACCTTGTCCGGCGCGCAGGTGATGGCGACCGATCTGCGTGCGTCAGCCAGTCTGGTACTGGCAGGCTGCATTGCAGAAGGTGCGACGCTGGTGGATCGTATCTACCACATCGATCGTGGCTACGAGCACATTGAAGACAAGCTGAAAGCGTTAGGCGCCAACATTGAGCGCGTCAGCGGCGAGTAATCCTTTGTCCTGATTGCCAGGCATGAAAACCAGTCACGACAGCGTGGCTGGTTTTTTTTTGCTTTATCCGCGTGAGACGATCTTTTTCAGATCTTGGGGCGATCGAATGCGTTTTTTACGATCCAGTAGACGCTGCGTGACCGGATCAAAATAGCGGCTGGGCCAGATCTCGGAAGGATGGACCTTCAGCGCCGTGGCGATCAGCCATTCACCTTTAGGCCAGGGGCGTGACAACGCGTTGGCCAGCGTCGATGAACTGAGGCCAGATTGACGTGACAGGGCGGCCAGTGATGTGCCGCGCTTGCGCAGGGCCGCAATGATATCTGCCGGATGCCAGTCTTCTCTCCTTGCATGCATAACTCTCTTCTCCGTGTCCGTGTTAGTGCTCCATCTCTGCAGCGCTGTGGCTCTCCTGCGCAGAGATAACTGGAAAAATCCGGATTTTTATAGCAAATAATTTCCATATGTTTCCAGTAATTGTTTTGCCTGTGCACGAAACTGCGCAGTTTTTCGCAAAAATGCTGCAAGGGGAATGTAATCAGACGGGCAGAGCAGGGGAGAAATAAAAACGGGGCCGAACGGCCCCGTAGCAGGTCAGAAATCGCGCTGCACCGACATATGTGCCAGTGCTTCCAGCGCGCTGCGCCACGGCGTTTCTGGCAGTGCCTGTAGCGCGGCGATGGCTTTATCCGCCTCTTCTTCGGCGCGTTTGCGCGTCCATTCCAGCGAACCGGTTTGCTGCATTGCCGCCAGCACCGGCTCCAGCAGATGACGACCATTACCCTCTTCGATCGCCTTGCGGATCATCTGCGCCTGCTCGGGCGTGCCGTTGTGCATGGCGTGCAGCAGCGGCAGCGTCGGCTTGCCTTCGCTCAGATCGTCACCGGTATTTTTGCCCAGCGTCTCGCCGTCGGCGCTGTAATCCAGCAGATCGTCGATCAGCTGAAACGCCGTACCGAGATAGCGGCCATAATCCTGCAGCGCTTTCTCCTGCGCTGGCGTGGCCTCTGCGAGGATCGCCGACGCCTGCGAAGCGGCTTCAAACAGGCGGGCGGTTTTGCTGTAGATCACCCGCATGTAGCTCTCTTCGGTGATATCCGGATCGTTGCAGTTCATCAGCTGCAGCACTTCGCCTTCGGCGATCACGTTCACCGCTTCGGACATCAGTGCGAGGATCTTCAGCGATCCCATGCTGGTCATCATCTGGAAGGCGCGGGTATAGATAAAATCCCCGACCAGCACGCTCGCCGCATTGCCGAACGCGGCGTTAGCGGTGGCTTTGCCACGGCGCATATCGGATTCATCCACCACATCATCGTGCAGCAGCGTCGCCGTGTGGATAAATTCGATCAGCGCCGCATTGGTCACATGCAGCGATCCCTGATAATTCAGCGCGCGTGCTGACAGCACCGCGATCATCGGACGGATGCGTTTGCCTCCCCCGCTGATGATGTAATAGCCCAACTGGTTAATCAGTGAGACATCTGAATTCAGCTGGTCGAGGATGGTCTGGTTGACGGCCGCCATGTCCTGCGCGGTTAATTCGTTAATCTGTTCTAAGTTCATTCGTCTGTTCAGCTTTGACTCGTTTTCTGCATGGTAAGCGCTTTTACCCAGCGTGAGTTCAGGTAATCTGTTACTGATTGTACTTGAAAAATCGGGTTGAGAAACGTTTGCATTCGTCCTGCGCTTTTTTTCTGCAAGAGAGTGCAAAGTGCACTTGTCTTCTGCTGGAGTTTTGCGTAGAATTCGCGCCCTATTGTGAATATTTATCGCGCCGCCTGATGAACAGAAAGGCATGCGCAGAAGCGGAGTTTTATATGTACGCGGTTTTCCAAAGTGGTGGTAAACAACACCGAGTAAGCGAAGGTCAGACCGTTCGCCTGGAAAAGCTGGACATCGCAACCGGTGAAACCATCGAGTTCGACCAGGTTCTGATGATTGCAAATGGCGAAGACGTGAAAATCGGCGCGCCACTGGTTTCAGGCGGTGTGATCAAGGCAGAAGTTGTTGCTCACGGTCGTGGCGAGAAAATTAAAATCGTTAAGTTTCGTCGTCGTAAACACTACCGTAAGCAAGCTGGTCACCGTCAGTGGTTCACTGATGTGAAAATCACTGTGATCAGCGCGTAAGAGGAGATCTGACAAATGGCACATAAAAAGGCTGGTGGCTCGACTCGTAACGGTCGCGACTCCAATGCAAAACGTCTGGGTGTTAAGCGTTTCGGTGGTGAATCTGTTCTGGCAGGTAGCATCATCGTTCGTCAGCGTGGTACCAAATTCCACGCCGGTAACAACGTAGGTTGTGGTCGTGACCACACTCTGTTTGCTACCGCAGACGGCAAAGTTAAATTCGAAGTTAAAGGTCCTAACAACCGTAAATACATCAGCATCGTTGCTGAGTAAGGTTGTTGTGCCGCAGACGATTAACGTCTGAACACACGAATGGAAGGCCCCGCAGCTTTGCGGGGCTTTTTACATTCTGCCGCAGGTTACGGCAATCACGCTGACCTTGCGCCTCAGTTTGCTGTACACTTTATGTACACATGACTTTGCCAATCCTGTATTATCCGCCGCCGGTCAGCGCAGAAGACCCTGGCGGACCCGTTTGTCGCCCGCAGCGTGGCGCAAACGACAGTGTGACGGAGATAAAAAATGAAGTTTGTTGATGAAGCGACGATCCTGGTGGTCGCGGGTGATGGTGGCAACGGTTGCGTCAGCTTCCGCCGCGAGAAGTACATTCCCAAAGGGGGACCGGACGGCGGTGACGGCGGTGACGGCGGCGACGTTTACCTGCTGGCGGATGAAAACCTCAACACCCTGATCGATTATCGTTTCGAAAAATCTTTCCGCGCCGAACGCGGCCAGAATGGCCAGAGCCGTGACTGTACCGGTAAACGCGGTAAAGACATCATTGTTAAAGTGCCGGTGGGTACGCGCGTGATCGATCAGGGCACGGGCGAAACGCTGGGCGACATGACGCGCCATGAGCAGAAGCTGATGGTGGCGAAAGGTGGCTGGCACGGTCTGGGCAACACCCGCTTCAAATCGTCCGTGAACCGTACGCCGCGTCAGAAAACCATGGGCACGCCGGGCGAGAAGCGCGACCTGCAGCTGGAACTGATGTTGCTGGCAGACGTGGGTATGCTGGGTCTGCCTAACGCCGGTAAATCGACCTTTATCCGCGCGGTATCGGCGGCGAAGCCAAAAGTGGCGGATTATCCGTTCACCACGTTGGTGCCAAGCCTCGGCGTGGTACGTATGGACAGCGAAAAGAGCTTCGTGGTCGCCGACATTCCCGGCCTGATTGAAGGCGCAGCGGAAGGCGCAGGCCTCGGCATTCGCTTCCTCAAGCATCTGGAGCGCTGCCGTGTGCTGCTGCACCTCATCGACATCGCGCCAATCGACGAATCCGATCCGGTAGAGAACGCCCGCATCATTCTCGGCGAGCTGGAGAAATACAGCGACAAGCTGTACCAGAAGCCGCGCTGGCTGGTGTTCAATAAAACCGACCTGCTGAGCCGTGAAGAGGCGGAAAGCCGCGCTAAAGCGATTGCCGAAGCGCTGGGCTGGGATGAGAAATACTATCTGATCTCCGCCGCCAGCCGTGACGGTGTCAATGAGCTGTGCTGGGATGTGATGAGCTTTATCATCGCGAATCCAAAAGAAGCGGAAGAAGAAGCGAAGCAGCCAGAGAAAGTGGCCTTCATGTGGGATGATTACCACCGTGAAGCGCTGGAAAATGCTCAGGAAGTGGAAGAAGACGAAGACTGGGATGACGACTGGGATGAAGACGACGACGAAGGCGTCGAGATCATTTATCAGCGTTGATGTCAGCGAAAAAAGCGGCCAGATGGCCGCTTTTTTTATTGCTGTTTAGCGCAGAGCATCAGGCCGCACAATCATTCCCTCTCCCCGTGGGAGAGGGCAGGGTGAGGGCATCAGGCCGCAGCGGAACCAAACCTACCCCAGCACCGCCACCGTCAGCCGCGAACTGCAACACAGCTGATCGCGACCATTGCGTATCTCAATCTGCCAGCTCTGATTGCGCGCCCCCAGATGCAGCGGACGACAAACACCGCGCACCTCGCCGCTGCTCACCGCCCGATGATGGCTGGCGCTCACCTCAATGCCCACCACGCTTTTACCTTCTTCCACGCTCAGGTAACCGGCAATGGAGCCCATCGACTCCGCCAGCACCACCGACGCGCCGCCGTGCAGCAGGCCAAACGGCTGCTGCGTGCGGCTGTCTACCGGCATGGTGGCCTCCAGATAATCGTCACCGATGGCGGTAAACACGATGCCCAGATGCGCCACCAGCGAGTTATCGCCCAGCTGATTCAGCGTGGCGAGATCCACCGTACGTTTCCAGATTGCCATGCCTCAGGCTCCCAGCGTTGCGCCACCGTCCACCACAATATCCTGCAGCACCACGTGGCTGGCAAGATCCGAGGCCAGGAACAGGATGTTGTTCACGATCTCCTGCGGCTGGGCGATCTTACGCAGCGGGATCCCCAGTTTGTACTGATCCGGGAAACCGTTAATCATCTCCTGCTCGGCTTCCGGCGTATGCCACAGGCTGCGCTGCATATCGGTATCGGTTGATCCCGGTGAGACAATGTTGCAGCGCACGCCATACGGTGCCATCTCAAGGCCAACCGTCTGGCACAGGCTGCGCAGCGCTGCTTTAGACGCGCCATAGGCTGACATGCCGAGGCGCGGGGCGTGCGCGGCGTTAGAGGCGATGGTGACAATCGCGCCAGCGCGCTGCTGGCGGAAGACCGGCAGCGTCTGCTGGAACAGGTTAAACGCGCCGCCGGCGTTCACGGCGAGACACGCCTGCCAGTCAGCAAATGACAGCGCATCGGTGCTGCCGATGCGCAGAATGCCCGCGCCGTTCACCAGGATATCCAGCCGCGGCTGGCTGGCCAGCAGTGACTGACAGCAATCGCGCACCGCAGCACTGTCGGCGACGTCCAGCTGGCAGGTGGCGAACGGATAGTCATCCTGGCCAAAGTGCAAATCAAAACCGGTCACCTCCGCACCGGCCTGATGGAATGCCAGCGCGGTGTGATAGCCGATGCCTTTACCGGCACCGGTCACCCAGACAATTTTTCCGCTGAAATCAAAACAGGCGCTCATTATGCTGGCACCCGTGACAGCAGCGTCCACCAGCCATCAATGCTGGGGTTTTTCGCCAGGCTGATGAAGTCGATATCGCTGTGCACCTGACGCCAGCGCGCCGCCAGCGCCATCACGCGCACCGAATCCAGCCCATAATCGATCAGGTTTTCATCATCTTCCGGCACGTCATCATCTTCCAGCAGCGGCAGAATCAGCGCGCGCAGCGCGTCCTTGCTCTGTGGCAGCGGCATCAGGTCGGCGGTCATCACCACTTTGCCACTGCGGCCTGCGGTGTAGGTCAGCGCCATCATATGCTCGTCGCGCGAGAAGTCGGCCAGCGCATCGGCCACCATAAACGGCTGGATGTTACGCATGAAGGCGTCGGTGGCGGTGGTCAGGCAGCCGATGTGGGCATACACGCCAGTAATGATCAGCTGATCGCGGCCCATCTCCTGCAGGATAGATTCCAGCGGCGAGCGCACAAACGCGCTGTAGCGCCATTTAGTCAGCACCTGATCGTCCTGATCCGGCGCCAGCGCGTCGACGATCTTCTGCTGATCCGGATGTTTGTTCAGCCCCGGTCCCCACATATCATTCAGCAGCGCGCGATCCTCATCGCTTTGCTGGTTGGGCTGGGCGGTATAGAACACCGGAATGCCCTGCGCTTTGCAGTAAGCGCGCAGGCGGGCAATGTTCTCCACCACCTGATTCACCAGCGGGCTGTCTTCGCCCCAGAAGTTGAGGAAATAGGCCTGCATATCGTGAATCAGCAGCGCCGCGCGCTGCGGCTCCAGCGCCCATTGTACTTTGTTAGCCGGCAGCTCAGTGGCGGCGGGCAGCGCATAAGACGTCAGTTTTGGAATAGCCATTACAATCTCCGGAAAAAATCAGGCTTGCGTCTGCTCAGCAAGCTGTTGGCGTAAACGTTTTTTATCCACTTTGCCTACCGGGGTAAGCGGCAGGTCGTCGACGCAGGTAATGCGGTCGGGAAGTTTGAATTCGGCAATGCCCAGCTCGCGCAGATGGCGGCGCAGCGCGACCGGTTTTACCGGCTGGCGCGCCACAATGAAGGCACAGCTCTTTTCACCCATCAGCTCGTCATGCATGGACACCAGCGCGGCGTGGATTACATCCGGATGGCGCAGCAGCAAGTTTTCGATCTCTTCTGCGGCGATCTTCTCGCCGCCGCGGTTGATCTGATCCTTTTCGCGTCCCTGTACGGTGATGTAACCCTGAGCGTTGATCTCAATCAGATCGCCTGAGCAGTAAAAACCGTCAGCGTCGAAGCTGGCGGCATTGTGCTCCGGGCTGTTGTAGTAGCCCCGGAAGGTGTAAGGGCCGCGCGTCATCAGGCGACCGACCTGGCCTGGCGGCAGCGGATTGCCGTTCTCGTCGGCCACCCACACTTCGTCATCGTCCGAAATCGGGCGCCCCTGGGTAGTCAGAATGGTTTGCTCGTCATCGCCGAAGCGCGTGTAGTTAACCAGTCCTTCCGCCATGCCAAACACCTGCTGCAGCTGGCAGCCGATTTCACGCTGAATGCGTGCGGCCAGCGTTTCGCCCAGTTTGGCCCCGCCCACCTGAATGCGCTGCAGCGAGGCCAGCGCTGAATTGCCGCCCCACTCCTGAATCGCCTGCAACCACAGGCTGACCGCCGGCGGCACCAGTCCGGTATCGGTCACCTGGTGCTGCTCAATCAGCGGGAAGCAGAGCGTGGCGCTGGGATCCGCGGCGAGAATCACCTGGCCACCGGCATAGAACACCCCGAGCGAACCGGGGGAACTCATGGCAAAGTTATGCGGCGCGGGCAGGGCGATCAGATAGCGCGTGTCGGCGTTGATGTGGCAAATCTCGTCGCTGGCGCGGATGCTGTAGTAGTAGTCGTTGTGGGTGCGCGGAATCAGCTTCGGCGTCCCGGTGCTGCCGCCGGAGAGCTGGAAAAACGCCACTTCATCGGCGGCCGTTGGTGTCGCGACAAAATCGCCAGCCGCTTCATCCTGCAGCGACGCCAGCGTATTTTCCGCCTGCGCGTCGTTACGCAGGATCACCTGCTGCAGCGTGGGCTGCGCCTCGCACAGCGTGGCGATGAAGTCATCGCTGGCAAACAGCGCATGCTGGCGATCGGCGATCAGCAGTTTCGGTGCAATCTGCTGCGCATAGGCCAGCAGTTCAGTGCGCTGATGGCTGAACAGCGCGTACACCGGGACCACGCCCAGCTTAAACAGGGCAAACAGCGTAACGTAAAAGTCCGCCACGTTGCCGAGCTGCACCAGCGCCGTGTCACCGCGCTGTAAACCGCGCCGCTGCAGCGCCGCCGCCAGATTATCACTGCGTTGCGCCAGCTGGCGGTAGCTGAGCTGCAAAGGGCCGTCGATCACGGCGATAGCGTCGTTTTCGCGATGGCGGTCGATGATGTCGGTCAGCGGCACGTCGATCCAGTAGCCTTTTTCGCGATAGCGCGCGGCCAGATGTGCCGGCCAGCGGCTGAAGGGAATGCTCATGCTTGTTCCTTTATTGCAGTCCAAAAGCGCGCAACATGGTGTCCAGCTTCACACCCGTTTCACGCCATTCTGATTCCGGTTGTGAGTCGGCGACGATGCCAGCGCCGGCAAACAGCCGCACGCGCGTGCCGTTTACCGTCCCGCAGCGAATGGTCACCACCCATTCGCCGTTGCCTTCGCTGTCGCACCAGCCGACGATGCCGCCAAACAGCTGGCGATCAAAGGGTTCGAGCTGCTGAATCAGCTGCTGCGCGCGAGCGTGCGGGAAGCCGCTCAGGGCAGGGGTTGGGTGCAGCAGCGCAGCCAGCGACAGCGCGTTTTCGCGCTCATCCTGCACTTCGCCATCGATTTGCGTCGCCAGATGCCACAGCGTGGCGGTGGTGATCAGCGACGGCACGGTAGGCACCGACAGCAGGCGGCTACGCGGCTGCAGCGTGCTGCGCATCGCGTCGGTCACCAGCTGATGTTCGTGGCGATCTTTGGCTGACGTCATCAGGGTGTTACCTGCCGCGCGATCGGCGCTGACGTCGTCGTGATGGCGGCGCGCCGAGCCGGCCAGTGGGCAGGAGGAGAAATCGCGCCCCTGTTTGCGCAGCATCAGTTCCGGGCTGGCACCTACCAGCGCGCCTCCTTCCGCCAGCGGCAGATGGAAATGGTAGCTATTGGGATTTTGCGCGATCACGCGCTGCATCAGCGCGGCGGTATCCACCGGCTGCTCCGTGACGATATCCATCAGGCGCGACAGCACCACTTTGTCCGGATCGCCGCGCTGGATGGTGGCAACGGCGTCGGCCACCATGCGGGTAAACACCGCGTGGTCTGGCACTGCCGTCCGCCGCCGCACTGCCGGCAGATCGCTCTGCTGCGCCGTCAGCGCCTGTTGCAGGTCGGCGCGATTAAAGCTCTGCCAGGATTCGGGTATGAACAGCGACGCTGGCTGGCTGACGTCAAACGGAATCGCGCCCACCAGCAGCGGATTGGCGATCCCCTGCTTTTTCGCCGCGGCAAAGTGCTGGCGCAGCTGCTGTTGAAAGTCGCCCTGCAGCAGCGCGGCATCGCCCACCGGCGTGTTGATCGTGGTATAGCAGCCCTGGGTGGCCAGGCTGCGCCATGGCGAGGTGAAAAGGAAACCGCGGCACAGCGCGGAAAAATCCTTCAGCCAGGCATTTTCAAACGTGGAGCTTTCCACCATAATTTTCACCTATAAATGATAAGATTATTAAGAATGATTATCATTTTTATTATGGCTCTGTAACCTACGTCGAAAGGGGCAAAGAGTCAATCCATTCGCGGGATTTACCGTGCTGTCAGACGTAAGCGGCGGCTGACGCCGGGCCAGGCATTAAGCTAAAAGGTGGATCAAAACTTATGAATAAATGCGGTTTATGGGGCATGGCTGTCCTATTGTTCATTTTCCAGTCGCTGTCAGGGACAGCGCGGGCCAACCAGGGCTGGCCGCGCAGCGTACAGGGCGCGACCGGAACGGTAACGCTTAACCAGGCACCGCAGCGCATTGTCTCCACCAGCGTCACGCTGACCGGCTCGCTGCTGGCGATTGACGCGCCGGTCATCGCCTCAGGCGCGACCGCACCGAAAAGCCGCCTGGCCGACGATCAGGGCTTCTTCCGTCAGTGGGGCGAGGTGGCAAAGCAGCGCCACGTTAAGCGGCTGTACATTGGTGAGCCGAGCGCCGAGGCGATTGCGGCGCAAGCCCCGGATCTGATCATCGTCAGCGCCACCGGTAATGACTCCGCCCTGAAGCTGGTTAGTCAGCTGTCCGCCATTGCCCCCACGCTGGTGGTCAACTACGACGATAAGAGCTGGCAGGATGTGGTTACGCTGCTGGGGCAGGCCACCGGCCATGAAGCACAGGCGGCGCAGCGCGTAAAAGAGTTCGACGATCGCGAAGCGGCGCTGAAGCAGGCCATTACGCTGCCGCCGCAGCCGGTCTCCGCGATGGTATGGAACGGTGAAGGCCGGGCGGTGAATCTGTGGACCGCCGCATCGGCGCAGGGCAAACTACTGCAGCAGCTCGGTTTTACCCTGGCGCAGCCGCCGGCCGGTACGCAACAGGGGCACAGCATGGGCCAGCGCAAAGATATTATTCAGCTCTCGGGCGAGAATCTCGCCGCCAGCCTGACCGGTCACAGCTTCCTGCTGTTTGCTGGCGATGACAAAACCGCGCAGTCAGTGCTGAGCAACCCGTTCCTGGCACAAAACGCGGCGGTGCGCGATAAGCAGGTCTATGCGCTGGGTATCGACACCTTCCGCCTGGATTACTACAGCGCCAGCAATCTGCTGACGCGTCTGCATCAGCTGTTCGTCAAATCATGATGTTTGCTGCGCCAGCACGGGCGCGGGCGCCTGATAGCGCCGTAATCCTTTCATCATCAGCCACATCATGACGCCAAGCAGTGTCGCGGCACAGCCAAACGCCGCGGCAGCCTGCGCCGGTAACAGCCACGAACCGAGGGCACCAATCAGCGCTGCGCCGAGGGCATCGCCGCACACGTTCTGCGCCGTCCACAGGCTGTTGATGCGGCCCAGCAGATGATCCGGCGTCAGCAGCTGAATCATCGCGTACTGCACCAGGCTGTTGATGGCACTGAAATAGCCGAAGCCCGCCAGACACAGCAGCGCCAGCCACAGCGTCGGCATCAGGCTGAACAGGCCCAGGGCGACGAAACCGGCCACGGCACTGCCCAGCACCAGCCGCCCCGGGCGCGCTGCCTGTTTCAGCCTGCCGCTGGTAAGTGCACCCACGGCGGCACCGAGTGGCACGGCGGCGTACAGCATACCGAGCTGGTCGGCGCTGACTGACCAGTGCGGTGCCAGCGCCGGGTACAACACGCGGATGGCGCTGGCCAGCGTCACCAGCGCACCGGTCAGCGCCACCATGCCGACCACCGGGCTGGCGAACAGGAACTGCACGCCGGTTGCCAGCGCCCGCAGCGGATGCTCGCGCGGCTGCGGAGGCGGGGGCAGCGCAGGTAGCTGCAGCAGCGTCAGCACTGTCAGCAGCGTGCCGAAGGCGGTCAGTCCGTAATTCCACAGCACGCCGCCGTGCGCGATCACCACACCCGCAATCGCCGGCGATAAAATCGAGCCGAAGCGCACCGTCAGCATGGTGATCGCGCCGGCCTGCATAATGTTTTCGCGTCCCACCAGCGCCGGCGTAGCGGCCAGCAGCGCCGTGACGCCAATCGCACCGAAAAAGCCGTCCCACAAGCCCAGCAGATAGACCGCCAGCAGCGAAGGCGCGGGCAGCGCGGCATTTATCGCCAGCGCGACAAAGCCCAGTCCGCAGGTGGTGCGGGCAAACAGGATCAATTTCTTACGCTCATAGCGATCGGCGAGCACGCCGCCGGTCAGCAGGCCAGTAAACATGCCGGCAGCGGACAGCGTGACGGCGAGGCCCACCAGCAGCGGTGAATGGGTCATCTGCTGAATCTGCACCGGCACGGCAACGGCCAGCATGCCGAGCGCCACAATCGAGATAAAACGCGCAATAAACACCGCGCGAAACGCCGCGTGGGTTTTCAGCAGTGAGAGATCGATAAAGTGAGAGGGTTTGTTCATTGTTTCGCCTTTTTGCACCAATTTTCCTCATCATCCGCGAGGCGACTCATGGTAACATAGGCAAACGCGAGTAATAACGATAACAAATATCATTATCACATTACGTTGCACTGCAACGACGTCGAACAGTGAAGGTTTAGAACGCTATGCGCCAGATCCGTGCATTAGCAGGCTCAGGGATTCTGCTTTTGCTCCTCTTGGCGCTCAGTCTGATGCTGGGTGCCAAATCAATACCGCTTTCCGATGTGTATCACGCTCTCACCGCCTCCTGCTCAAGCGCGGAGTGCATCATCGTGCGCGATGCGCGCCTGCCGCGCACGCTGGCCGGTCTGCTGGCGGGTGTGGCGCTGGGGCTGGCTGGCGCGCTGATGCAGAGCCTGACGCGTAATCCGCTGGCCGAGCCGGGCATTCTGGGCGTGAACGCCGGTGCCGGTTTTGCCATCGTGCTCGGCATCGCGCTGCTGGGGGCGGACTCCCCGCTGCAGTGGCTGACGCTGGCCTTCAGCGGCGCACTGCTGGCGGCGCTGCTGATGACGGTGATTGGCGCGATGGGCGGCGGGCGCGTCAATCCGGTGCGTCTGACGCTGGCAGGCGTGGCGCTGGCGGCGGTGCTGGAGGGCTTAACCTCCGGCCTGTCGCTGCTCAATCCGGACATTTACGATCACCTGCGCTTCTGGCAGAGCGGCTCATTGGACATCCGCGATTTCAGCGTGTTGCGCACCCTGAGCCCGGCGGTGCTGGCCGGTGCGGCGCTGGCGCTGGGTCTGGCGCAATCGCTGAACAGCCTGAGCATGGGCGGTGATATGGCGGCGGCGCTGGGTACGCGCGTGGTGCGCACCCAACTGCTGGGCCTGCTGGCGATTGCCTTACTGAGCGGCGCGGCGACCGCCGCCGTCGGGCCGATCGCTTTTATCGGCCTGATGACGCCGCATTTTGCCCGCTGGCTGGTGGGCAACGATCACCGCTGGCTGCTGCCGGCGACGGCGCTGATCACCCCGGCGCTGCTGCTGGCGGCGGATCTTCTGGGGCGGATGATGGTGGCAGGCGAACTGCGTGTCTCAATTGTGACCGCCATCCTTGGCGCGCCGATGCTGATTTTGCTGGTACGGCGCCAGCGCGGGCGAGGTGGATTATGACGCGGCGTGCCTGGTTGCATGGCGGCTGGCTGCTATTAGCGTGTGCGCTGCTGACGTGGCTGGCGCTGACGCGCGGTGCGCTGCCGATTACGGCGGAGCAGGTGTGGCAGGCGCTGCGCGGGCAGGGAGCGGCCAACGTGCAGCTGATTGTGGTGGAGTGGCGGCTGCCGCGCGTGCTGATGGCGCTGCTGATCGGTGCGGCGCTGGGTGTCAGCGGGGCAATTTTTCAGTCGCTGCTACGTAACCCGCTCGGCAGCCCGGATATTCTCGGCTTCAATACCGGCGCTTACAGCGGTGTGCTGGTGGCGCTGGTGCTGTTCAATCAAAGTATTACCGCGATGACCGGGGCCGCGCTGATCGGCGGTATCGCGACGGCTGCGCTGGTGTATCTGTTTGCCTGGCGCAACGGGGTGGAAACGTTTCGCTTAATCATCGTGGGCATTAGCGTGCGCGCGCTGCTGATGGCGCTCAATGCCTGGCTGATTATCAGCGCTTCGCTGGAGTCGGCGCTCAGCGCCGGGCTGTGGAGCGCCGGCTCGCTCAACGGCATCACCTGGGCGAAAACGCCGCCGGTGGTGACGGTGCTGCTGCTGTCGCTGCTGCTGGTGGCGCTGTTAACGCGCCGCATGCGTCTGCTGGAGATGGGCGATGACACCGCCTGCGCGCTCGGCGTGCCGGTGGAGCGCAGCCGCCTGTGGCTGATGCTGCTGGGCGTGCTGCTGACCGCGGCGTCCACCGCGCTGGCGGGGCCGATCTCGTTCGTGGCGCTGCTGGCACCGCAGATTGCGCGCCGGCTGAGCGGCGGGGAAAAAGGCGCATTATGGCTGGCGGCGCTGTGCGGCGCGCTGCTGTTGTGCGCCGCCGATTATGCCGCGCAGCATCTGTTCCTGCCTTATCAACTGCCGGTTGGCGTGATTACCGTCAGCCTGGGCGGACTCTATCTGATTGCGTTACTGGTGCGGGAGGCGCGACGCCAATGATCGATATCCCTTCACGGCTGTATGGCGAAGGCCTGACGCTGGGTTATGACAAAAAAGTGGTGGCGGAAAATCTCTCGGTGGCGATTCCGCAAGGGGAGCTGACCGTGATTATCGGCCCTAACGCCTGCGGTAAATCCACCCTGCTGCGTACTCTCAGCCGCCTGCAGGCACCGCTGAAAGGCGACGTGCTGCTGGACGGCGAGGCGATTGCACGTTATCCCACCAAAGAGGTGGCGCGCCGTCTTGGCCTGCTGCCGCAGAGTTCAAACGCACCGGCGGGCATCAGCGTGAGCGAGCTGGTGGCGCGCGGACGTTATCCGCATCAGTCACTGTTTGGCCGCTGGCGCGCGGAGGATGAAGCGGCGGTGCAGCAGGCGATGCTGGCCACCGGCGTGGCGGATCTGGCGCAACAGGCGGTCGATACTCTGTCCGGCGGGCAGCGTCAGCGCGTATGGATCGCCATGGTGCTGGCGCAGCAGACGCCTCTGCTGCTGCTGGATGAGCCCACCACCTGGCTGGATATAACCCACCAGATTGATCTGCTTGAGCTGATGCAGACGCTCAATCAGCAGCATGGCCGCACGCTGGTGGTGGTGCTGCACGATCTCAATCACGCCTGCCGCTACGCCACCCATCTGATCGCCATGCGTCACGGGAAGATCATTGCCGAGGGCAAGCCTGGCGAGATTGTGACGCCAGCACTGATTGAGCAGGTGTACGGATTACGCTGTGTGATTGTTGAGGATCCGGTGGCGCATACGCCAATGATTGTGCCGCTGGGGCGCGGGCGCTAAGGCGGAGAAGGGGCTGTGGTGTAAACGTTTTCTGCCATGCGGTTCCCTCTCCCGCCGGGAGAGGGTGAGGGCAAAACCGCTACGCCAGCAACTGCTGCAACAGTGGCCCGATCTGCTCAAACATGCGAGGCGAGATAATCTCGACGTGGGCGCAATCCACCGGCCACACCGTCAGCTCACCGACATAGGGCGCCCAGGCGCGGCGCGCATCCTGGCCTGGCTGCTGCGTCTGTTCGGCGAGGAACAGCGTAGCGCGGCCGCCGAAGCGTGCGCTGCGCGCCGTGGCCAGCAGACGCACCGAGCTGGCGTAGTTGGCTTCGATGGTATCGAACATGGCCTGCATCTCTTCTCCGGCCTGATGGCGCTGCGCGGCGATAAACTGTTCGCGCTCGCGATTCACCTCCTCCAGCACCGCCGGATCCAGCACATTCTCGCCGCGCTTCTCATCCCAGTTCTGCGTTTCCGGCGGCCAGGTGTCGAGCAGGCCAAGGAAGGCGACCTCTTCACCCGCCGCTTCCAGCCGGGCAGCAATGCCCTGCGCCAGCGTACCGCCCAGCGAGTAGCCGAGGAAATAGTAGGGCCCGTGCGGTTGTACCTCGCGCAGCGTGCGCAAATGCGCCTCACAGACCTCATCGAGGTGCGCGCTCTGATTCAGCGGTCCCTGCGTGTCAGGCGACTGAATGCCGACCAGTGACCAGCGTGGGTCAAGGTAACGCTGCAGCACGCTGAACTGCCAGGCGAAGCCGGACGCCGGGTGGAAGCAGAACAGCGTCGGTCCGCTGCCTTTACGCAGCGGCAGCACCGCTTCAAAGCCCGCCTGCTGATGGGATTGTCCATCGCTCAGCAGTGCCGCCAGTTTTTCCACCGTCGGGGCGATCATGATCTGCCCGACCGAGACCGGCAGCTGGAGCTCGCGGCGCAACTGCGCGGCCAGGCGCATCGCCAGCAGCGAATGGCCACCGAGCGCAAAGAAATCATCCTGCGCACCGATCGTGTCGCAGGCCAGCAGGCGGCAGAACGCTGCGGCCAGCGTGCTCTCTAAACCGGGCAGTGGCGCGCGCCCCTGGCGCTGCGTGGTGCTCTGCGGCAGCGGCAGCGCTTTGCGATCCAGTTTGCCGTTGCTGCTGAGCGGCAGCGCCTCCAGCTGGACGATGGCCACCGGCACCATGTGTGCCGGTAGCTGCTGTGCCAGCGCCTGACGCAGCGCATCGCCATCCACCGGCTGAGGCGCCACCACGTAGCCCACCAGCTGACGTGCATCGCCCTGTGCCGTCGCACTGCCCAGCACCACCGCATGCGTCACCGCCTGCTCAATGCCGGGCTGGGCGCACAGCGCATGATCGATCTCGTTCAGCTCAATGCGCTGACCGCGGATCTTCAGCTGGTCATCGCTGCGCCCGAGATACTCCACCGCACCGTTGTCCAGCCAGCGCGCTACGTCGCCGGTCAGGTACATGCGCTCGCCAGCGGCGTACGGGTCGGCGATAAAGCGGCTGGCGGTCAGCTCCGGCCGGTTGAGATAGCCGTGCGCCAGCTGAATGCCGGTAAGATAGAGATCGCCGGCCACGCCCGGCGGCACCGGCTGCATTTGCGCATCAAGAATGCGCAGACCGGTGTTCCACACCGGGAAGCCGATCGGTACGCTTGGCCCATCGACGGCGGCGAGCGCCGCGCCATACGCCGGATACCAGCTGACATCAACGGCCGCTTCGGTTGGCCCATACAGATTGTGCAGCGGCACGCGGGTCAATGTTTCCCAGCTGCGCGACAGATCGGTGGGCAATGCTTCACCGCTGCAGAACACGTTGCGCAGGCTGGCGCAGCACGCTATCGCGGCCGGGTGGTCGAGCGCCGCGACAAAGGCCGCCAGCATCGAGGGTACGAAATGCGTGGTGGTGACTTTGTAGCGGGCAAACAGTTGCTGTAAGGCTTCCGGATCGCGGTGTGCATCCGGCGGCGCCATCACCAGCTGCGCGCCGACCAGCAGCGGCCAGAAGAACTCCCACACCGAGACATCAAAGCTGCTCGGTGTTTTCTGCAGCACCACGTCATCCGCCTGCAGCGGATAACGATCCTGCATCCACAGCAGGCGATTAACGATCGCCTGATGGCCGACCAGCACGCCTTTCGGCCGGCCGGTAGAGCCGGAGGTATAGATGATGTACGCGCCATCCTGCGGCGTCGGCGCGCTGGCCGGTGCCGGTGCATGTTCGGCATTGTACAGGGTGTCAAAGTGCAGCTGACTGACCGGCGCGATGGCGCGGAAGCGGGCACTGAGCGCGGCAGCGGTAATCAGCGTTTTGGGCGCGGCGTCTTCCAGCATCAGCTGGAGCCGCTCGTCCGGATAGCCGGTATCCAGCGGCAGATAAGCGGCCCCGAGCGTCACAATCGCCTGCAGCGCCAGCGACAACTGCACCGAACGCGGCAGCGCCACGGCGACGATATCACCCCGCTGCACGCCGGCCGCACTGAGATCGGCCGCCAGCGCGAATACCTGCTGCTGCATCTGGCGATAGTTCAGCTGGTGCTGCGCATCGGCCAGCGCCGGTGCGTCCGGGGTGCGCTGCGCCTGCTGCGCCAGCAGCGACGCCAGGGTTTCCGCCGGCAGCGGATGGGCGGTCTGATTGATGGCCGCAATCTGCTGCTGCTCCGCTGGCGTCAGCAGATCGAGCTCGCCCAGCGCGCGCTGCGGCTGCGCGGCCAGCTGGCTGAGCAGCAGGGCAAAGCGGCTGGCATGGCGCTGCAGCGTCTCGGCAGCATAGCGCTGCGCGTTCGCCAGCAGCTCCAGCGTCAGATCGCCGTGCTCGCTGAGGTAAATCGCGATTTCAAGATCGCGCACCGGGCCGGAGGCCAGCTGATGCGTAATGCCTTCAATGCCGGCGAAATCGAGCTGGTAGTCAAACATCTTCAGGTTGATCACCGGGCCATACAGCGGATCGCTATCGCCGAGGCGGCCGAGATCGCGCTGCACCTGTTCAGCATCGTAGCGCTGATGACGGCGCATTTTTTTCACTTCCGCGGCCAGCTGAGCGGCGAGATCGCCGAGCGTTTGTCCCGGCTGATAGTGCACCGCCATCGGCAGCACGTTGATCACCGGACCGGTGGCGCACAGCGCGGCGGAGCCGATGCGGCGCATGAAGATGAAGCCGGCAGCAAAATCATTTTGTCCGCTGAGACGAGCCAGCCACAGCGCTACCAGCGCAAAGGCCAGATCGGCGGCGCTGTGCTGTGGATGCTGGCTGGTCAGCGTCTGGAAGCGGTGACGATCCAGCGTAACGCTGTGGCGCAGCAGATCGGTGCTGGCGCTCTGACCGGCCAGCGGCAGCGGAGACAGCGAGGCGGGCGCGGGCAGGGCGCGGCCTTTTTCGCGCCAGAATTCGCCGTCACGGGTGTAAGACGCCGATTGCTGATAGCGCTGATACTCGTCAACCACGGCGCTGAACGGAATAAACGGTGTCGGCTCAGGCGGCTGCTGCTGTACGGCGGCGCTGTACAGATTGGCGATGCGGCGCGTCAGCGCGGTAAAGCTGAAGCCATCCACCACCAGATGGTGATAGCGCTGATACCAGAACCAGTGCTGCTCGCCGAGGCGGAACAGACGATGGTGCCACAGCGGTGCGCCACTCAGCACACGCAGGTCACCCCGCATATCGGCACGCATCAGGGCGCGCGCGGCGGCAGCGGCATCCGCTTCGCCGCGCAGATCAACAATGTCTGGCAGGCTGAAGGTCTGCGGCTGCGGCCACTGTAGCGGCTCGCCGTCGATTTCGCCGAACGCCATATTCAGGGTATCGGCTTCCTGCATGCCGTCGACGATGGCCTGCGCCAGCAGCGCACTGTTGATGTCGCCGCGCAGTTCGACAAAGTGCGCGACCGCGAAGGCGTTGTGATGGCGGCTGAGCTGGTCGGCGATCCAGATGCCAGGCTGCGCCGCCACCAGCGGCAGAGTTTGTTGGTCAATCATAGTGTCGTTCATCAGAGAATTTACTGTCGCTCCGGTTCACGTCTGGCGTGATGAATGAATTTGGATTGCGCCACAAAGCTTGCAGACCGTCGAGCAGACCACCGCGCCAGCACAGCGCGTCATGGCCGCCCTCTACCGGCTGGTAATACACCTGATAGCCGGCAGCGGTAAGTTGTTGTTGTAATTGTTGATTGGCTTGCAGAATCAGGCCTTCACGCTGGCCTGCCTCCAGCCAGAAACGCAGCGGCTGGCGAGGTGCCAGGCCATGGTCCAGCGCCTGCAACAGCCAGCCATGCGGGTTACCACGCTCCGGCCACCAGAAGGAGCCGGACAGGCTGAGCGCATTACCAAAGGTATGGGGAAAGTGCAGCGCGGCAAACACCGCGGCCAGACCGCCAAAGCTTTGTCCGGCAACCAGCGTGCGCGCCGGCTGCGCATCGTACGGCATCCAGCGTGCTACCTGCGGCAACAGCTCCTGCTGCACCGCCTGCCAGAATTGCGGATTGCATGGCAGCTCGCGACTGCGGTGTTCGCGATCGATGATGTCGATAAACAGGTAGACCGCCGGCGGCAGCTTGCCCGCGGCGGTCAGCTGCTGCAGCGGTCCGGCGATCGGCATCTGCTGCGCCCAGAACTGACCATCGAGCAGTATCGCCAGCGGACGCGGGCCGTGCTGCGCCTCGCCTGTGGCGTACAGCCACACCCGGCGACGATTGCCGAGCAGCGCGCTTTCCCACTGCTGCACCTGCAGCGTCAGCGCCGGGGCGCGGCCCTCATCCACCGCACGCCACACCTGCTGGTCGGGCGCGTCAGGCAGGTGCAGCGGTGACACGCCCATGCCGCGCCCGCCGGACCAGCTGCGCAGCGGATTGAGCGCATCGGCCTGCGCGGCAGGGAATTTTTCGCGCCACCAGTGGCGCAGCGCATGCATGTCAGGCTCGCCGCTGAAATCGCTGGCCTGCCGATCCGGCATCAGGCAGTAGCTGCCGCGCCAGTGTGACGGCAGCACGGTTTGCCAGTACCAGACATCGCTACTGGCAACGCGCATCAGCGATTGCGGCGGGCGCCGCTGGTGGTGATCGGTCACGCCAGTGATGTTGACCCACACGCGCTGGGTGTGGGAGGTGGTTTCACTGCCTTGCGGATCGCGCCAGAAGAAGGTCACCAGACAGGTGCCATCCTGCTGCGGCTCAATGCGCGGAATGCCCTGAGTCTGTTGCTCCTGCCACCAGGCTTCGCTACCAATTCCATCATTTCGCCAGGTCATAGGGGCTGCCAGTCGCCGTCTGTACGGGGAGGTTTACATAGGATTGATAAATAATACTATTGATAATTATTTGCATTTGCAATAGGGTGACTGCGCTCAAAATGAGCACGCACGTTCCGTCTGGCACCCGGTAAGTCATGGGATTCAGCAAAGGATGGCCCTGCCAGGTGTGAACGGCTGCGCGATAAAGACAGGGATCTTCTCACCGGCTCGCCAGTCACTCCGCTGTGGCGCAGAACTGGCCTTCCAGGAATGAAAAAAAATGAAGCATTACTCGCGGTTAACCTTCGCTATTTTGATCGAACTGGGGCTCAGCGCCTCACTGCTCTCCGGCAGCGCCTGGGCAGCAGAGACTTCCAGCAAGACGACTTCCAGCAACGCCTCTTCTCCCGACGCCAGTGCAATGGACGGTGGCACCTTAATGGTGACGGCCCAGCAGCAGACGCTGCAGGCACCGGGGGTTTCCACCATCACCGCCGATGAGATCAAAAAGCATCCGCCGGCGCGCGATGTCTCAGAAATTATCCGTACCATGCCGGGGGTTAACCTGACCGGTAACTCGACCAGCGGCCAGCGCGGCAACAACCGTCAGATCGATATTCGCGGCATGGGACCGGAAAATACACTGATCATGGTGGACGGCATGCCGATCACCAGCCGTAACTCAGTGCGTCTCGGCTGGCGCGGTGAGCGTGATACGCGCGGCGATACCAACTGGGTGCCGCCGGAGATGATTGATCACATCGACGTGATTCGCGGGCCGGCCGCGGTGCGCTACGGTAACGGCGCGGCGGGCGGTGTGGTGAACATCATCACCAAAAAGTACAGCGATCAGCAGTGGCACGGTTCGTGGAATACCTACTTCAACGCGCCGGAACACAAATCGGAAGGGGCGACCAAACGCACCAACTTCAGCCTTGAAGGGCCGCTGGGCGACGACTTCAACTTCCGGCTGTATGGCGGCTTAGCCAAAACCCAGGCCGACGCGTACGACATCAATGAAGGGCACGCGGCAGCGCGCACCGGCAGCTATGCGGGCAGCTACCCGGCAGGCCGCGAAGGCTCGGTAAACAAAGACATCAATGCGTTGCTGAGCTGGGCGTTTGCGCCCATGCAGACGCTGGAGCTGCAGGCCGGTTACAGTCGTCAGGGCAACCTGTACGCGGGCGATACGCAGAACACCAACACTAACGCGCTGGTGAAGAGCCTGTACGGCGACGAAACCAACCGTCTGTATCGCCAGAATATTTCACTGAAATGGACCGGCGCGTGGGACAACGGCATCAGCACCAGCAGCTGGGCGCGCTACGAGAAAACCCGCAATACGCGCATTAATGAAGGTCTGGCGGGTGGCACGGAAGGGATCTTCTCCAACAGCGGGTTCAATACCATCCAGCTGGACGATGTGCTGCTGCACAGTGAAATCAGCCTGCCGTTTGAGCTGGGCGTCAATCAGACCGCGACGCTGGGCACCGAGTGGAACCAGCAGCGCATGAAAGATCCTTCGTCGACCACCCAGGCCGCCAGCAACGGTGCCGTGCCAGGCATCGCCAGCACCGGCCGCAGTCCTTATGCCCAGGCGGAGATTTTCTCCCTGTTTGCCGAAGACAACATGGAGCTGACCGACAGCACCATGCTGACGCCGGCGCTGCGCTTCGATCATCACTCCATCGTTGGCAACAACTGGAGCCCATCGCTTAACCTGTCACAGGGGCTGGGCGATGACTTCACGCTGAAGATGGGGATTGGCCGGGCCTACAAAGCGCCGAGTCTGTACCAGACGAACCCGAACTACCTGCTGTACAGCAACGGCCAGGGCTGCGCCGCCAGCACCGGCGCCTGCTATTTGCAGGGTAATCCGAATCTGAAAGCGGAAAACAGCATCAATAAAGAAGTTGGGCTGGAGTGGAAGCATGAAGGTTATCAGGCCGGTCTGACCTGGTTCCGTAACGACTACCGCAACAAGATTGAAGCCGGCTATGCGCCTTCAGGTAAAGCCTCTAACGGCACCACGGATATCTATCGCTGGGAGAACGTGCCGAAAGCGGTGGTGGAAGGGCTGGAAGGTACGGTCAATGTTCCTTTCTCTGACAGCGTGATGTGGAATAACAACTTTACCTACATGCTGCAGAGCAAGAACAAGGAGACCGGCGATCGTCTGTCGATCATTCCGGAGTATACGCTGAACTCGACGCTGAGCTGGCAGGCAACGCAGGATCTGTCGCTGCAAACCACCCTGACGTGGTACGGCACCCAGACGCCGAAGAAGTATGACTACAAAGGACAGCCGGTGACCGGCAGCGCCACCGACAAAGTGAGCCCGTACTCGATTGTCGGCCTGAGCGGTACTTACGATATTAATAAGTACGCCAGCGTGACGCTGGGCATCGATAACCTGTTCGATAAGCGCCACTTCCGTGAGGGCAATGCGCAAACCACCGGTAATGCTACCACCGGCGCTTATCTCTACGGTGCCGGTGCCAATACCTATAACGAATCAGGCCGTACTTACTATATGAGCCTCAACACCCACTTCTGATGGCGTTCAGCCAATCAGTTGCGTTGGCAAACAGCAGCGGGCAATCAGTCCGCTGCTGTCTTCGCGGTTGACCAGTTCCAGCCTGCCGCGATGCATCTGCACAATACGCAGCACAATGTTCAGGCCCAGGCCGCTGCCGCCATAGCGTTGATCGCGCCGCCGGAACGCCTGCGTCAGCTCTTCTGCCGCATCGGCATCAATACCCGGCCCCTGATCCCACACTTCAACCCAGACCTGCTGTTGCACCTGACGCAGCTTAACCTGCACGCTGCTGCCTTCCGGACTGTAGCGCGATGCGTTCTCCAGCAAATTGCGCAGCATCAGGCGCAGCAGCACCGCTTCACCCTGCTGCGGCACATCGTCGCCGTCTGGCCAGTGCAGCGTCTGCTGACGCTGGGCATACAGTTCAGCCATCTCCGGCATCAGCGGCTGCATGATGTCACGCTGCCACTGCAGCTGCTGATAGTGGCCGCCCGCCAGCGCCTGACCGGCGCGCGACAGCATCAGCAGCTGTTCGACGGTGTGCATCAACTGGTCGATACGCTCAATCAGCATGGCGCTTTGCGGCACCTGCTGCTGATGCAGAAGCTCGAGATGCAGGCGCAGCCCGGCCAGCGGCGTACGCAGCTCGTGCGCGGCGTCGGCGGTGAATAATCGCTCCTGCTGCAGCGTGTGGTCGAGACGGGAAAACAGTTGATTGATGGAGGAGGTGACCGCAACGATCTCATCCATCTCGGAGTAAATCGGCAGCGGCGTCAGGTTGTCGGCAGAGCGGTGGGCAAGGCTGTCCTGTAGCGATTTGAGCGGACGGATAATCCAGTTGATGGCCCAGAACGACAGCAGTAGCGTCAGGCTTACCATCACCAGCGAAGGCAGCAACAGCGAAGCGATGGCCTCACGGATCTCATTCTCCACACGATCGTTACGCGCCTGGGCCGACAGGGTTTCATTGACGAGGAAACTGATCTGTTCGCGGCTTTCGTGCCACAGCCAGATGGCGCTCATCACCTGGCAGGTGAGGAGAATCAGCGCCAGCATGATCAGTAACCGCTGACGCATGCTGTTCATTCGCGCAGTTCCAGCCGGTAGCCAACGCCGCGCACGGTTTTGATGCGATCTTTCCCCAGCTTACGGCGCAGATTATGAATGTGGACTTCTAAAGTGTTGGAGCCGGGATCGTCGTTCCAGCTGTAGAGATCCTGCTGCAGCGTTTCGCGATGCACATTCTGCCCCACGCGCATCAGCAGGCGGGTGAGCAGGGCGAACTCTTTGGGGGTGATCTCCAGCGGCAGATTTTCCAGCAGCACCTGCTGCGAGCTGAGATTGAGCGTCAGATCGCCCTGCTGCAGCAGGTTGTCGCTGTGCCCCTGATAGCGGCGGATCAGCGCGCGCACCCGCGCCTGCAATTCTGCCAGCGCAAACGGCTTGACCAGGTAATCATCGGCACCGGCGTCCAGCCCGTCGACGCGATCCTCCAGCGCATCGCGCGCGGTCAGGATCAGCACCGGCACCGCGATGCCGTCGCGTCGCCACTGGCGCAGCAGCGTGGCGCCATCGCGATCCGGCAGACCGAGATCCAGCACGATCAGGCTGTACTGGCTGCTGCGCAGCAGGGCGTTGCTTTCCGCCGCGCTGCCAGCGCAATCCACGGCGTAGCCCTCGCTGCTCAGCGCCTGCGCCAGCCCCGATTGTAATAACGCATCATCTTCAACGATCAACAGTTTCATTAGTTGTTCTTGTTAATGTCGGTATAGAGCCGGCTCTCAAAGCGCACCAGCGGAATCCGCCGCGTTTTCTGGTCTTCCGGCGGTACCGCATAGCCAGAGAGGAACTGGACAAAGGCCACGCGCGCACCGCTCGACGTGGTGATGAACCCAGCCAGATTATAGACGCCCTGCAGCGAACCGGTTTTTGCCGACACTTTGCCATCCAGCCCCGCTTCGTGCAGACCGCCGCGATACTGCAGCGTGCCGTCATAACCTGCCAGCGGCAGCATCGAAATATAATTCAGCGTAGTGTCATTTTTGGCGATGAACTGCAGCACCTGCATCATGGTATCCGGCGCGATCAGGTCGTGACGCGACAGGCCGGAACCATCCACCTGAATACTGTTGCCGAGGTCGACGCCGGCTTTTTCGCGCAGCACACGCCTGACCGCATCCGAACCGGCGCGGAAAGTACCCGGCACGTTAAAGTAGTGATGGCCGATGGTGCGGAACACGGTATCAGCGATCATGTTGTCTGACTTCTTCAGCATGGTGTGCAGCAGGTTGTGCAGCGGTGCGGACTGCGTCGAGGCCAGCACCGTGCCCGGTGACGTCACCTGCGTCTGGCGCACTAAATGGCCGCTGTAATCAATATCGGCGTCGCGCAGCTGCGCTTTAAGGATCTCGCCGGCCCACGCGGCGCCATCCTGCACGGCAAATGCCAGGGGCAGCGGTTCCGCACGCTGGCGCATACAGCCGGTCAGCGTGTAGCGATTGAGCTCTCCGGGCACCACGTCGAGCTCGCAATACTGCCCGTCACCGCTGTTGCGTCCGATCGTGCGCACCTGACTGAACATGTGCGCCGGATAGTAAGAGGCGATGCGCACAAAGGCGTTTTCGCCGGGCGTATTGGCACTGTAGAGCGAAACCGAGAAGCAGTTTTTATCAACAATCGCCGCACCTGGCGGGGCGCTGAAGCACTGTGTCAGATCGTTCCACGGCCAGCCTGGCGCCATATCGTGACTGGCGAACACCGAGGTGTCGATCACCAGATTGCCTTTGATATGGTTGATGCCCTGCTTTTTCAGCGCCGCCACCATATTGCGCAGATCCTGGCGGCTGAGCGTCGGATCGCCGGCAAAGCGCGCCACCAGGTCGCCATTTAAGGTGCCATCGCTGACCGCGCCTTTGGTCTCCAGCGTGGTCTGAAAACGGAAGTCCGGGCCCAGCTCCAGCAGTGCCGCCAGCGCGGTGATCACTTTCATGGTACTGGCCGGCAACGCCATCTGTTTGCCGTGATAGTCGATTATCGGGGTGGATGCGCCCACTTTTTGTACCATCAGCGCCAGGTTTGCGCCGTCTGGCAAATACTGCATGTATTCTTCAACGGGTGCTGCTTGTGCCTGCAGCATAAACGCACAGGTTAATCCGGTAACAAGTCGTGAAAATCGCATAATCTCGCGGTAACTGACGGGTGAAGGCGTCAATACTATGTCCCCGGACGGTGCAAAGTAAACAATGACCCACAGGGAACTCTGGGGTAAAATACGTATCAAAATGCAAAACCGATACCTGACCCGGAAAGCTTTCCGGGTCAGGATTCTTTTGCTTGTGAAAAGAGGTTACGCGCCGCAGAAGCCGATCTTCTGCTGTCACCGGTCAGGATGACGCCGTTAACCAGGATAGATGACGAGGAGCCAAAATGAATCAGATTCCGATGACGTTGAAAGGCGCTGAGAAGCTGCGTGAAGAGCTGAACGAACTGAAAACCGTTAAGCGTCCGCGCATCATCGCCTCTATCGCCGAAGCCCGTGAGCACGGCGATCTGAAAGAGAATGCCGAATACCACGCCGCGCGCGAAGAACAGGGGTTCTGCGAAGGGCGTATTCAGGAGATCGAAGCCAAGCTCTCCAATGCACAGGTGATTGACGTGACCGCCATGCCGAAAACCGGCCGCGTGATTTTTGGCGCCACTGTCACTGTGCTGAATGTCGATACCGATGAAGAGTTTACTTACCGGATTGTCGGCGACGACGAAGCGGACTTTAAACAGAACCTGATTTCCGTGAATTCGCCGATGGCGCGCGGTCTGGTGGGCAAAGAGGCCGATGACGTGGCTATTGTCAAAACCCCAGGCGGCGATGTGGAATATGAAGTGCTGAAAGTGGAATACATCTAAGATATTGCTACGCTTTGAAATGCGCAGCTGCATATTGTAAAGAAAGGAAAAAGGCCGCGCTGCGGCCTTTTATCCCATGCAGGAGCATGGCACTTTCTCTGCCCGTCGGACGAGCCGTAACGGTACGCTTAACGTGGCAGAGTAATTTTGCGCTCTTTGGCAGGGCGATACAGCACCAGCACGTTGCCGATGACCTGAACGTTGTTTGCCTTAGTTTCACGCACGATAGCGTCCACGATCAGCTGCTTGGTTTCACGATCTTCCGAGGCAATTTTTACCTTGATCAATTCGTGATGTTCGAGCGCCTGTTCGATCTCGGCGAGCACGCCTTCAGTCAGGCCATTGCCGCCCAGCATGACCACTGGCTTCAGTGGATGGGCAAGGCCTTTCAGGTGCTGTTTTTGTTTGGTACTCAGATTCATCGTATTTTTTGCTTACTCAGGGATTGAAAACGGTTCATTCTACCGCCATCTCGGGTATATCGCCAAATCAACGCGACCCATTGCGTGCTGATTTATCGCTACGATGACGATTTAACTGGAAATATTATGACGGGTAAAAAGCGTTCGGCCAGTTCCAGTCGCTGGCTTCAGGAACACTTTAGCGATAAATATGTGCAACAGGCACAGAAAAAAGGGTTGCGCTCGCGCGCCTGGTTTAAACTGGATGAAATTCAGCAGGGTGACAAGCTGTTCAAACCCGGTATGACCGTGGTTGACCTGGGCGCTGCGCCCGGCGGCTGGTCGCAATATGTGGTACAACAGATTGGTTCGGGTGGCCGTATTATTGCCTGCGATCTGCTGCCGATGGATCCCATCGTCGGCGTTGACTTCCTGCAGGGCGATTTTCGCGACGAAGCGGTGTTGAAAGCGTTACTGGAGCGCGTGGGCGACCAGAAAGTGCAGGTGGTGATGTCGGACATGGCGCCGAACATGAGCGGTACGCCTGCAGTCGATATCCCGCGTTCCATGTATTTAGTTGAACTGGCGTTAGAAATGTGTCGGGATGTACTGGCACCTGGCGGCAGTTTTGTAGTGAAAGTGTTTCAGGGAGATGGCTTCGATGAATACCTGCGGGAAATTCGCTCCCTGTTTACGAAAGTGAAAATTCGTAAGCCGGACGCTTCGCGATCACGTTCGCGCGAAGTGTACATTGTGGCGACAGGGCGCAAACTGTAGCCCTCCATACCGGAATCAAAGCAAGGCGAAACGGCGTTTATTCTGATGCGTAATTCTGAGTTTCAGGCTAAACAGGCAAAATCATCAGCGCCGCGATTCCAGGTATGAAGGATATATAGTACCCTACGCTGTCTGTTAACACCGTTGTAATATGAGGTTAATCCCTTGAGTGACATGGCGAAAAACCTGATTCTCTGGTTAGTCATCGCGGTCGTGCTGATGTCAGTATTCCAGAGCTTTGGGCCCAGCGAGTCGAATGGCCGTAGGGTTGATTATTCAACCTTCCTGTCGGAAGTGAACCAGGATCAGGTCCGCGAGGCACGTATTAACGGGCGTGAGATCAACGTAACCAAAAAAGACAGTAATAAATACACGACCTACATTCCTGTCAACGATCCCAAGTTACTCGATAACCTGTTGACCAAAAACGTCAAAGTTGTGGGTGAACCACCGGAAGAGCCGAGCCTGCTGGCTTCTATCTTCATCTCCTGGTTCCCGATGCTGCTACTGATTGGCGTGTGGATCTTCTTTATGCGGCAGATGCAGGGCGGCGGCGGCAAGGGCGCGATGTCCTTCGGCAAGAGCAAAGCCCGTATGCTGACCGAAGACCAGATCAAAACCACCTTTGCTGACGTTGCGGGTTGCGACGAAGCAAAAGAAGAGGTGGGTGAGCTGGTGGAATACCTGCGTGAGCCGAGCCGCTTCCAGAAGCTGGGCGGTAAAATCCCGAAAGGCGTGCTGATGGTGGGCCCTCCGGGTACCGGTAAAACGCTGCTGGCGAAAGCGATCGCCGGCGAAGCGAAAGTACCGTTCTTCACGATTTCCGGTTCTGACTTCGTAGAAATGTTTGTCGGTGTCGGTGCATCACGTGTGCGCGACATGTTCGAGCAGGCGAAGAAAGCGGCACCGTGCATCATCTTTATTGATGAGATCGATGCGGTGGGTCGTCAGCGTGGCGCCGGTTTAGGCGGTGGTCACGACGAACGTGAGCAGACGCTGAACCAGATGCTGGTTGAGATGGATGGCTTCGAAGGCAATGAAGGCATCATCGTCATCGCCGCGACCAACCGTCCGGACGTACTGGACCCGGCGCTGCTGCGTCCAGGCCGTTTTGACCGCCAGGTGGTGGTAGGTCTGCCAGACGTGCGCGGCCGTGAACAGATTCTGAAAGTGCATATGCGTCGCGTGCCGCTGGCAACCGACATTGATGCAGCGATTATCGCACGTGGTACGCCGGGCTTCTCCGGTGCGGACCTGGCGAACCTGGTCAACGAAGCGGCGCTGTTTGCTGCGCGTGGCAACAAGCGCGTGGTGTCGATGGTCGAGTTCGAGAAAGCGAAAGACAAAATCATGATGGGTGCGGAACGTCGCTCCATGGTGATGACGGAAGCGCAGAAAGAATCCACCGCGTATCACGAAGCGGGCCATGCGATTATTGGTCGCCTGGTGCCGGAACACGATCCGGTGCATAAAGTGACGATTATCCCGCGCGGCCGTGCGCTGGGTGTGACCTTCTTCCTGCCTGAAGGCGACGCGATCAGCGCCAGCCGTCAGAAGCTGGAGAGCCAGATTTCAACGCTGTACGGCGGTCGTCTGGCAGAAGAGATCATCTACGGGGCGGAACACGTTTCTACCGGTGCTTCAAACGACATCAAAGTGGCGACCAACCTGGCGCGCAACATGGTGACACAGTGGGGCTTCTCGGAAAAACTCGGTCCGCTGCTGTATGCGGAAGAGGACGGTGAAGTGTTCCTCGGCCGTTCAGTGGCGAAAGCCAAACACATGTCAGACGAAACGGCCCGCATCATCGACCAGGAAGTTAAACACCTGATCGACAGCAACTACCAGCGTGCACGCCGTATTCTGGGTGAGAACATGGACATCCTTCACGCGATGAAAGACGCGCTGATGAAGTATGAAACCATTGACGCACCGCAGATCGACGACCTGATGGCGCGCCGCGAAGTGCGTCCGCCAGCAGGCTGGGAAGATCCAGGCAGCAACAACTCTGACAGCAACGGTACGCCAAAGGCGCCACGTCCGGTTGATGAACCGCGTACGCCAAACCCAGGCAACACCATGTCAGAACAGTTCGACAAGTAACAGGCCTGTTCCTAAGCAAAAACCCCGGCTGGTCCGGGGTTTTTTACATTCCACAATCCAGTGATCCCTCAGGGAGATTTTCGCCATGAAGTTGTACGCCCGTGATACCCATCTCGATCTGTCGTTTCCCCATGTGATGGGAATTTTAAATGTCACGCCGGACTCCTTTTCTGATGGCGGAACGCACAATACGCTGGTCGACGCGCTCACGCACACCAACGAGATGGTGAATGCCGGTGCCACGATTATCGATGTGGGCGGCGAATCAACCCGTCCCGGTGCCGATGAAGTCTCAGTGGAAGAGGAACTGGCGCGGGTGATCCCGGTGGTGGAAGCCATTGCGCAGCGCTTTGAAGTGTGGATTTCGGTGGATACGTCAAAAGCAGAAGTGATCCGCGAAGCCGCGCGAGTGGGCGCTCACATCATTAACGATATCCGCTCGCTGTCCGAGCCGGGGGCGTTACAGGCCGCCGCAGATACTGGTCTGCCGGTATGCCTGATGCACATGCAGGGCGAACCGCGCACCATGCAGCAGGCACCGGAATATCAGCACATCGTAAGCGAAGTGGACGCTTACTTCGCCGCGCAGATCGCCCGCTGTGAAGCGGCCGGCATTAAAAAAGAGCGTCTGCTGCTCGACCCGGGCTTCGGTTTCGGTAAGAATCTCAGCCACAATTATGAGCTGCTGGCGCATCTCAGTGATTTTCACCATCACGATCTGCCGCTGCTGGTGGGCATGTCGCGTAAGTCGATGATTGGCCAGCTGTTAAACGTCGGCCCGGCACAGCGTCTGACCGGCAGCCTGAGCTGCGCGGTGATCGCCGCCATGCAGGGCGCGCAGATTATTCGCGTGCATGACGTTAAAGAAACTGTCGAAGCGATGCGCATCGTCGAGGCGACACGGAGAGCAAAAGGATAAAGGCATGAGCGATCGTAAATATTTCGGTACGGATGGGATTCGCGGCAAAGTGGGTGAAGCGCCCATTACCCCGGACTTTGTGTTGAAGCTGGGTTTTGCTGCCGGCAAAGTGCTGGCCCGTTCCGGCTCGCGCAAAGTATTGATTGGTAAAGATACACGGATTTCCGGCTACATGCTGGAATCGGCGCTGGAAGCCGGTCTGGCGGCTGCCGGGCTGTCTGCCGCGTTCACCGGCCCGATGCCCACGCCGGCCATTGCCTACCTGACGCGCACTTTCCGCGCCGAGGCGGGCATCGTGATCTCCGCGTCGCACAACCCGTTTGACGACAACGGCATCAAATTCTTCTCTGCCGAAGGCACCAAACTGCCGGACGACGTCGAAGCCGCCATTGAGCTGGAGCTGGAGAAGCCGCTGACCTGCGTCGAGTCCGCTGAGCTGGGCCGCGCCAGCCGTATCGTCGATGCCGCCGGGCGTTACATTGAGTTCTGCAAAGGCACTTTTCCCAGCGAGTTGAGCCTGAACGGGCTGAAGATCGTGGTGGACTGTGCCAACGGCGCGACCTATCACATCGCGCCGAATGTGCTGCGTGAACTGGGTGCGAAGGTAATTGCGATTGGCGTGCAGCCGGACGGCATGAACATCAACAAAGAGTGCGGCGCTACCGATTTGCGTCAGCTGCAGCAGCGCGTGCTGGATGAAAAAGCCGATCTCGGCCTGGCCTATGACGGTGACGGCGACCGCATCATGATGGTGGATCACCTTGGACAGAAGGTGGATGGCGACCAGATTCTCTACATCATCGCGCGTGAAGCGCTGCGTCAGGGTCAGCTGCGTGGCGGCGTGGTCGGCACGCTGATGAGCAACATGGGGCTGGAGCTGGCGCTGAAACAGCTGGGGATTCCGTTTACCCGCGCCAAAGTGGGCGACCGCTATGTGCTGGAAAAAATGCAGGAGAAAGGCTGGCGCATGGGCGCGGAGAACTCCGGCCACGTGATCCTGCTGGATAAAATCAGCACCGGTGACGGCATTGTAGCAAGTTTGCAAGTACTCACTGCGATTGTGCGCAACCACATGAGTCTGCACGATCTGTGCAGCGGCATGAAGATGCTGCCACAGGTGCTGGTCAATGTGCGTTTCAGCGGCAGCCACGATCCGCTGGAGAGCGACAGCGTCAAAGCGGCTGCCGCAGAGGTGGAAAAAACGCTGGCCGGGCGCGGGCGTGTGCTGTTGCGTAAATCCGGCACCGAGCCGCTGATTCGCGTGATGGTGGAAGGCGAGGATGAGGCGCAGGTAACCGAGCTGGCGCACAAAATTGCCGATGCGGTAAAAGCGGTGTAACCGCGTTACGGGCGGTCAGTTTGCTGCTTTCCGCCTGTAAAATCACCGGGATGGCGCTTTTTTCCGCAATCGCGAAACTTCGTGTAAATTGCGCTTGCAGAGGTATGCGCCTTTGGTTAGTATTCACACCCGCTTCTGATGGGTGATGACGAGACTCCCCGTCAATATTGGTTGAAGCTTTAACTGTGCGGATAACGCGCAAGGAAACAGGTTGATTATGTACGAAGCTCTGTTGGTTGTTTTCCTTATTGTAGCGATTGGCCTCGTTGGTCTGATCATGCTGCAGCAAGGCAAAGGCGCTGATATGGGAGCCTCATTCGGTGCAGGCGCTTCTGGTACGCTGTTCGGTTCAACCGGGTCTGGTAACTTTATGACTCGCATGACCGCGGTACTGGCTACGCTGTTCTTCATCATCAGTCTGATTCTGGGCAACCTGAACAGTAACAAGACTTCCAAAGGAAGCGAGTGGGAAAACCTCAGCGCGCCGGCTCAGTCTCAACAGCAGACTCAGCCAGCTAAACCGGCCACGCCGGGCAATGATATCCCGCAGTAAGATCGTCAGCGCTAAAGCGGCATCGTATCGTCGCAGTCAGTGAAGTGCCGAGGTGGTGGAATTGGTAGACACGCTACCTTGAGGTGGTAGTGCCCGATTGGGCTTACGGGTTCAAGTCCCGTCCTCGGTACCAAATCTCAGTATAACTTGCATTTTTCGCAAGATCGGCGTAATATTCGCCACGTTTTCGGACGCGGGGTGGAGCAGCCTGGTAGCTCGTCGGGCTCATAACCCGAAGGTCGTCGGTTCAAATCCGGCCCCCGCAACCACTTTCCCTTAGAGTTCTTTTTCAAATATACTGTATGCATCGACGGACGCATCCGCAGTCAGTTTTGAAAAAAATTCTGCTGGATGGTGTGCCGAAGCCGCATCGCGGCATACAGGGTCCAGTCACAAAAAGCCCCGAATTTTCGGGGTTTTTTGTTATCAGGAAATCGTAACACTGGGCTTTAGGCCCTTTTTTTATGTCTTGGGGGTGGGCTTGTCCACATTAGAGCAAAAGTTGACAGAGTTGATCTCTGCTCCGGTAGAAGCGCTTGGCTACGAATTGGTCGGTATCGAGTTCATTCGTGGTCGCACATCAACCTTGCGCATCTATATTGATAGTGAAGAGGGTATCAATGTTGATGATTGCGCCGATGTTAGCCACCAGGTCAGCGCTGTAATGGATGTGGAAGATCCTATTACGATGGCTTACAACCTTGAAGTTTCCTCACCGGGTCTCGATCGCCCTCTGTTCACCGCGGAGCACTATGCGCGTTTCGCCGGCGAAGAGGTGAGCCTGGTACTGCGTATGGCCGTGCAGAACCGCCGTAAATGGCAGGGCATCATCAAGTCTGTCGAAGGCGAGATGATCACGGTAACCGTTGAGGGTAACGATGAAGTGTTCGCGCTGAGCAACATTCAGAAAGCGAACCTGGTCCCCCACTTTTAAAAGTCCGGATTGAGGCTAACCAGGATGAACAAAGAGATCTTAGCTGTAGTAGAAGCCGTTTCTAACGAAAAAGCCCTGCCGCGTGAGAAAATCTTCGAAGCGCTGGAGAGCGCTTTGGCCACTGCGACCAAGAAGAAGTATGAGCAGGAAATCGACGTGCGCGTCAGCATTGACCGTCGCAGCGGCGATTTCGACACCTTCCGTCGCTGGGTGGTGGTAGAAGAAGTCACGCAGCCAACGCGCGAGATCACGCTGGAAGCAGCACGCTTTGAAGATGAAGCCTTCAATCTGGGCGATTATGTTGAAGATCAGATCGAATCTGTCACCTTCGACCGTATCACCACGCAGACCGCGAAACAGGTTATCGTCCAGAAAGTGCGTGAAGCCGAGCGCGCGATGGTGGTCGATCAGTTCCGCGAGCAGGAAGGCGAAATCATCACCGGCGTGGTGAAGAAAGTGAATCGCGACAACATTTCACTGGATCTCGGCAACAACGCCGAAGCAGTGATTGTGCGTGAAGACATGCTGCCGCGTGAAAACTTCCGCCCGGGTGACCGTATTCGCGGCGTGCTGTATGCCGTGCGTCCGGAAGCGCGTGGTGCGCAACTGTTCGTTACCCGCTCCAAACCGGAGATGCTGATCGAACTGTTCCGCATTGAAGTGCCGGAGATTGGCGAAGAAGTTATCGAGATCAAAGCGGCAGCGCGCGATCCGGGTTCACGCGCCAAAATTGCGGTAAAAACTAACGACAAACGTATCGATCCGGTCGGTGCCTGCGTCGGTATGCGCGGTGCGCGCGTGCAGGCGGTGTCCAGCGAGCTGGGCGGCGAGCGTATTGATATCGTGCTGTGGGACGACAACCCGGCACAGTTCGTGATTAACGCCATGGCACCTGCCGATGTGGCGTCAATTGTGGTGGATGAAGACAATCACACCATGGATATCGCTGTTGAAGCCGGCAATCTGGCTCAGGCGATTGGCCGTAATGGCCAAAACGTGCGTCTGGCATCCCAGCTGAGCGGCTGGGAGCTGAACGTGATGACCGTCGATGATCTGCAGGCTAAGCATCAGGCCGAAGCCCATGCAGCGATCGATATGTTCACTAAACATCTCGACATCGACGAAGAGTTCGCCACCGTTCTGGTGGAAGAGGGCTTCTCTTCGCTGGAAGAATTGGCTTACGTGCCAATCAACGAGCTGCTGGAAATCGACGGCCTCGACGAAGAGACCATTGAAGCCCTGCGTGAACGAGCAAAAAATGCGTTAACCACCCTGGCATTAGCGAAAGAAGAGAGCCTTGGTAATCAGGAACCTGCTGAGGACCTGCTGAATCTTGAAGGCCTGGATCGTGCGCTGGCGTATCGCCTGGCGTCAAAAGGCGTTTGCACGCTGGAAGATCTCGCTGAGCAAGGTGTTGACGATCTGACAGATATTGAAGGGCTGGATGATGAGAAAGCCGGTGCGCTGATTATGGCTGCACGTAATATCTGCTGGTTCGGCGATGACGCGTAATAACAGGAAGGAACAGCATGACAGATGTAACCGTAAAATCGCTGGCCGCCGAAATTCAGACTCCGGTCGATCGCCTGGTACAGCAATTTGCTGATGCAGGGATCCGTAAGTCTGAAAACGACGCCGTATCCCAGCAAGAGAAAGAGACCTTACTGTCCCACCTGAATCGTGAGCACGGTCAGACCGGTTCAGGCAAACTGACGTTGCAGCGCAAAACGCGCAGCACCTTGAATATTCCAGGCACCGGGGGTAAAAGTAAGTCGGTGCAAATCGAAGTCCGCAAAAAGCGCACATACGTGAAAGGTGATGCCGACGCTGAGCAAGCTCAGGCGGAAGCAGAAGCCGAGGCGCAGCGTGAAGCGGAAGAGCAGGCGCGTCGCGAGGCTGAAGAACAAGCCCGTCGCGAAGCTGAACAAAAAGCGCAACGTGAAGCCGAAGAGAAAGCCAAGCGCGAAGCCGCTGACAAGGCTAAGCGTGAAGCAGCGGAAAATGAGAAAGTGACTAATCAACCTACCGACGAAATGACCAAGGCTGCGCAATCTGACAAAGCCCGTCGTGAAGCTGAAGCCGCCGAACTGAAGCGTAAAGCGGAAGAAGAAGCGCGCCGTAAGCTGGAAGAGAATGCGCGCCGCGCGGCGGAAGAAGCCCGTCGTCTGGCCGAAGAGAAAGCCGCTGAATGGGAAAAACCAGAGGAAGAAGATAAGGGCGACTATCACGTCACCACTTCAACTCATGCCCGTCAGGCAGAAGACGAAAACGATCGCGAAGTCGAAGGCGGTCGTGGTCGCACCCGCACCACCAAGGCAGCGCGTCCGGCCAAAAAGGGCAACAAGCACTCTGAAGCCAAAACTGACCGTGAAGAAGCGCGTGCTCAGGTACGCGGCGGTAAAGGTGGCAAGCATCGTAAACCAAGCACGCTGCAGCAGGGCTTCAACAAACCTGCTCAGGCGGTGAACCGTGACGTCATCATTGGCGAAACCATCACCGTTGCCGAACTGGCCAACAAAATGGCGGTGAAAGGCTCGCTGGTTATTAAAGCGATGATGAAGATGGGTGCCATGGCGACCATCAACCAGGTTATCGACCAGGAAACCGCCCAGCTGGTGGCCGAAGAGATGGGTCACAAAGTGATCCTGCGCCGCGAGAACGAGCTGGAAGAAGCGGTAATGGACGATCGTGATACCGATGCTGCGCAGGAAAGCCGTGCGCCGGTCGTGACCATCATGGGTCACGTTGACCACGGTAAAACCTCGCTGCTGGACTACATCCGCTCCACCAAAGTCGCCTCCGGCGAAGCGGGCGGGATTACCCAGCACATCGGTGCGTATCACGTTGAAACCGATAACGGCATGATCACCTTCCTCGACACCCCAGGCCACGCCGCGTTTACCGCAATGCGTGCACGTGGTGCGCAGGCCACGGATATCGTTATCCTGGTGGTGGCGGCTGACGATGGCGTGATGCCGCAGACCGTCGAAGCTATCCAGCACGCGAAAGCGGCCGGTGTGCCGGTGGTCGTGGCCGTGAACAAGATCGATAAGCCAGAAGCCGATCCGGATCGCGTCAAGAACGAGCTGACCCAGTACGGTATCATCCCGGAAGAGTGGGGCGGCGAGAACATGTTCGTTAACGTCTCGGCGAAAGCCGGTACCGGCATCGACGACCTGCTGAACGCAATTCTGCTGCAGGCGGAAGTGCTGGAGCTGACTGCGATTCGTCAGGGTATGGCGAGCGGCGTGGTGATCGAATCGTTCCTCGACAAAGGTCGTGGTCCGGTAGCGACCGTGCTGGTGCGTGAAGGCACGCTGAACAAGGGCGATATCGTACTGTGCGGCTTCGAATACGGCCGTGTGCGTGCGATGCGTGACGAACTGGGTCGCGAAGTGCTGGAAGCGGGTCCATCGATTCCGGTGGAAATCCTCGGTCTGTCCGGTGTGCCGGCAGCGGGTGATGAAGCGACCGTGGTGCGTGACGAGAAGAAAGCGCGTGAAGTGGCACTGTATCGTCAGGGCAAATTCCGCGAAGTCAAACTGGCGCGTCAGCAGAAGTCCAAGCTGGAAAACATGTTTGCCAACATGACCGAAGGCGAAGTGTCCGAGCTGAACATTGTCCTGAAGTCCGACGTACAGGGTTCTGTGGAAGCGATCTCCGACTCGCTGCTGAAACTCTCCACCGACGAAGTGAAGGTGAAGATTATCGGTTCTGGTGTGGGCGGTATTACCGAAACCGACGCCACCCTGGCCGCTGCGTCCAACGCGATCATCCTCGGCTTCAACGTGCGTGCTGATGCCTCTGCGCGTCGCGTGATTGACGCTGAAAACGTTGACCTGCGCTACTACTCCGTCATCTATAACCTGATTGACGAAGTGAAAGCAGCCATGAGCGGCATGCTGGCACCGGAGTTCAAACAGCAGATTATCGGTCTGGCCGAAGTCCGTGACGTGTTCAAGTCACCGAAATTTGGCGCGATTGCCGGCTGTATGGTCACCGAAGGCAACATCAAACGTCACAACCCGATCCGCGTACTGCGCGACAACGTGGTTATCTACGAAGGCGAGCTGGAATCTCTGCGTCGTTTCAAAGATGACGTCAACGAAGTGCGTAACGGCATGGAGTGTGGTATCGGCGTGAAGAACTACAACGACGTTCGCGTTGGCGATATGATCGAAGTGTTCGAAGTGATTGAAGTTAAACGCACCATCGAGTAATTGCTGGTCGATGTGATGCAATTTGGGAGGCCTCTGGCCTCCCGAATTATTTGGGAGAAATAGTATGGCGAAAGAGTTTGGTCGCCCACAGCGCGTGGCGCAGGAGTTGCAGAAAGAGATTGCGATCATCCTGCAGCGCGAAATCAAAGACCCGCGTCTGGGTATGATGGTCACCGTGTCTGGCGTTGAGGTGTCACGCGATCTGGCGTATGCCAAAGTGTTCGTGACCTTCCTGAACGACCAGGATGAAGAAGCGGTGAAAAACGGCCTTAAAGCGCTGAAAGAAGCGTCTGGCTATATCCGTATTCTGCTCGGTAAAGCGATGCGTCTGCGCATCGTGCCGGAGCTGACCTTCTTCTACGATAACTCGCTGATTGAAGGGATGCGCATGTCGAATCTGGTGTCTAACGTGATCAGAAACGATGCTGAGCGACGGGGTGAAAGCCCGGCGGAAGACGACAAGGAGGACTGATGAGTCGTCCTCGTCGCCGTGGTCGCGATGTCCACGGTGTTTTCCTGCTGGATAAACACCAGGGCGCATCCTCCAACGATGTGCTGCAAAAAGTAAAACGCCTGTTTAATGCTAACAAGGCGGGCCATACCGGCGCGCTCGATCCGCTGGCCACCGGTATGCTGCCGATTTGTCTCGGCGAAGCCACCAAGTTTTCCCGCTATCTGCTGGATTCGGACAAGCGTTACCGCGTGATTGCCCGTCTGGGCCAGCGCACCGATACCTCCGATGCGGACGGCAATATCGTCGAAACGCGGCCGGTGACCTTCAGCCAGGCTGAGCTGGATGCGGCGCTGGAAAGCTTTCGCGGCGAGACGCTGCAGGTGCCTACTATGTTCTCGGCGCTCAAGTATCAGGGCCGCAAGCTGTACGAATATGCGCGCGAAGGCGTCACCGTGCCGCGTGAAGCGCGACCGATTACCGTGTTTGAACTGCAGTTTATTCGCTGGCAGGGCGACGAGCTGGAGCTGGAAATCCATGTTTCCAAAGGCACCTACATTCGCACCATCATTGACGATTTAGGTGAGAAGCTCGGCTGCGGTGCACACGTGATCATGCTGCGCCGTCTGCAGGTGGCGCGCTACCCGATTGCGCGCATGATGACGCTGGAACAGCTGCAGGCGCTGGCGGCGCAGGTTAATGCGGCGGAAACGCCGGATTACGCACCGCTGGACGCGTTGCTGTTGCCGATGGACAGCCCGGCGGAAGATTTTCCAGCGGTCAATCTGCCCACGCCGGTCGCGGCCTGGTTCAAACAGGGCATGCCGGTCCAGGCGGAAAACGCGCCGGCCAGCGGCCTGGTGCGGGTGACCGAAGGTGAGCAGCAGAAATTTATCGGCATGGCGGAAATCGCCGACGATGGCCGCGTGGCTCCGCGTCGTCTGGTAGTGGAGTTTGCCGACTGACCGCGTATTACCGCTGGGCGTTACAGCGCATTTGCGTTGCTACCGGGCGAAGAGTAGAATAGCGCGGCTTTAAAAGCGGGCTGCTGAATTAGAGATCGGCACCCATACATTCATTTTTTACTGGAGTTTATTATGTCTCTAAGCGTAGAAGCTAAAGCAGAGATCGTTGCTAAATACGGTCGTGGCGCTAACGACAGCGGTTCAACTGAAGTTCAGGTTGCTCTGCTGACTGCTCAGATTAACCACCTGCAGGGTCACTTCTCTGAGCACAAGAAAGACCACCACAGCCGTCGCGGTCTGCTGCGCATGGTATCCCAGCGTCGTAAGCTGCTGGACTACCTGAAGCGTAAAGACGTTGCACGTTACACCAGCCTGATCGAAAGCCTGGGTCTGCGTCGCTAAGTCTGAAGAATCTGATCAACGATGTAGCGCATGCAGTATGCAAAAAACCGCATCTGGCGATCAGATTTGTGCGAGTTTCGCGAAAAGGGGGCCTTTATGGCCCCTTTTTTCGAGCAATCCGCAGCAATCCGGACCAAACTCATGTATTGTTGCTGAGAGTGATCTTTGCTTGCAGAGGTTCGCGCGGCTAATGAGAGGCTTTACCGCAGGGGCGGTTAAGGGTTGTCATTAGTCGCGAGGATGCAACTAAAGATCGGTAATCCCCGGCGGGCCGAGCAGGCTTTGCCACGAATTTAAGGACTTAAATTTTGCTGAACCCGATCGTACGCAAATTCCAATATGGTCAGCATACCGTCACGCTGGAAACCGGCATGATGGCGCGCCAGGCCACCGCAGCAGTAATGGTAAGCATGGACGACACCGCGGTATTCGTTACCGTCGTGGGCCAGAAAAAAGCCAAAGCCGGTCAGGACTTCTTCCCTCTGACAGTGAACTATCAGGAGCGTACTTACGCCGCTGGCCGTATTCCGGGCAGCTTCTTCCGTCGTGAAGGCCGTCCAAGCGAAGGCGAAACCCTGATTGCGCGTCTGATTGACCGCCCGGTGCGTCCGCTGTTCCCGGAAGGTTTTGTTAACGAAGTACAGGTTATCGCGACTGTGGTATCTGTGAACCCGCAGGTTAACCCGGACATCGTTGCGATGATCGGTGCTTCTGCTGCGCTGTCACTGTCTGGCATTCCGTTCAACGGCCCAATCGGTGCGGCACGCGTCGGTTACATCAACGATCAGTACGTGCTGAACCCAACCGCGGATGAGATCAAACAGTCTCGTCTGGATCTGGTGGTTGCCGGTACGCAGAATGCAGTGCTGATGGTGGAATCTGAAGCGGACATCCTGACCGAAGATCAGATGCTGGGTGCTGTGGTGTTCGGCCACGACCAGCAGCAGGTTGTGATTGAAAACATCAATGCGCTGGTGGCCGAAGCCGGCAAACCACGCTGGGACTGGCAGCCAGAGCCGGCGAACGATGCGCTGATCGCACGCGTTGCCGCCCTGGCCGAAGCGCGCATCAGCGATGCGTACCGCATCACTGACAAGCAGGAGCGCTATGCGCAGGTTGGCGTCATCAAAGACGAAACCATCGCCGCACTGCTGGCTGAAGACGAAACGCTGGATGATGCCGAAATCGGTGACATCGTACACAGCCTGGAAAAGAACGTGGTGCGTACCCGTATCCTGAACGGCGAACCGCGTATCGATGGCCGTGAAAAAGATATGATCCGTGGTCTGGACGTGCGCACTGGCGTACTGCCGCGTACCCACGGTTCTGCGCTGTTTACCCGTGGTGAAACGCAGGCGCTGGTCGCTGCCACCCTCGGTACCGCGCGTGACGCACAGAATCTCGATGAGCTGATGGGCGAGCGTACTGACAGCTTCCTGTTCCACTACAACTTCCCTCCGTACTCCGTGGGCGAAACCGGTATGGTTGGCTCACCGAAGCGTCGTGAAATTGGTCACGGCCGTCTGGCGAAGCGTGGCGTGCTGGCAGTGATGCCTAAACAGGATGCGTTCCCGTACACCGTGCGCGTCGTGTCTGAAATCACCGAATCGAACGGTTCTTCTTCTATGGCTTCCGTGTGCGGTGCATCGCTGGCACTGATGGACGCTGGCGTACCGATCAAAGCGGCCGTTGCCGGTATCGCGATGGGTCTGGTGAAAGAAGACGAGAAGTTCGTGGTGCTGTCTGACATCCTCGGCGACGAAGATCACCTCGGCGATATGGACTTCAAAGTAGCCGGTAGCCGTGAAGGTATCACCGCGCTGCAGATGGACATCAAAATTGAAGGTATCACCCGCGAAATTATGCAGGTGGCACTGAACCAGGCCAAGGGTGCGCGTCTGCACATTCTGAGCGTGATGGAACAGGCGATCAGCACGCCGCGTCAGGAGATCTCCGAGTTCGCGCCGCGCATCTACACCATCAAGATCAACTCAGACAAGATCAAAGACGTCATCGGTAAAGGCGGCTCGGTTATCCGTGCGCTGACCGAAGAGACCGGCACCACCATCGAAATCGAAGATGATGGCACCGTGAAGATCGCAGCGACCGACGGCCTGAAAGCCAAAGAAGCGATTCGTCGCATCGAAGAGATCACCGCTGAGATCGAAGTGGGCCGTATCTACGCCGGTAAAGTGACCCGTATCGTTGATTTCGGTGCTTTCGTGGCGATCGGCGGCGGTAAAGAAGGTCTGGTACACATTTCTCAGATCGCCGACAAGCGCGTAGAGAAAGTGACCGATTACCTGCAGATGGGTCAGGAAGTGCCAGTTAAAGTGATGGAAGTGGATCGTCAGGGCCGCGTTCGTCTCAGCATCAAAGAAGCGACAGAGCAGAAGCCAGCAGAAGAAACCGCTGCGGTGACGACGCCTGACGCCGAGTAAGCGTTTTTCCTGATCAGCCGCTCCCTGCCAGCTGGCGGGGAGCGGTGTTTGTATACCCGGAATGCGTGGCGCGCTGGTCAGCGTGTCAGTGCAGCTGAAGCAGGACGGGTATCATCGCGAGGGCGGGAACCCTTGTGCATAGCAGGCGGATGACAGGATGGTTATCCCAATGTTTGTATTCGGGAGTGGGAAATGAAGCCTTTTTTGCGCTGGTGTTTTGTTGCGACAGCTATCACGCTGGCAGGATGCAGCAACTCCAATTGGCGT